>NZ_JAFCWM010000003.1:0-283214 GCF_049897565.1 Massilia sp. TWR1-2-2
AAAATGGCCGAAATCGCCGGTCTGAATGCGTGAAAATGAAAATTTAGGTACCCAAATAACGCGGCCCTGTTAAGCGCATCGTTTGCACAGAAATCATCAATTGTTCAGCGCTTCCCTAGGTCTGGCCCCGATTTGCTTAGCAGAGTCACTTTTGGGGTCAGACCTATGTCTGGCCCGATTTGCTTACGATAGCAGAGTAAGGAAATGCCGATAGCACTTTTGGCACTTTTGGGGTCAGACCTAGGTCTGGCCCCGATTTGCTTGGTCTGGCCCCGATTTGCTTATATATACGGAAAATATATAAATCGGGAAGTTAAAACGTATTTGCTAGCACTTTTGGGGTCAGACCTAGGTCTGGCCCCGATTTGCTTATATATACGGGAAATATATAAATCGGGAAGTTAAAACGTATTTGCCATACATATTGTCGTTGATGCATAGTTCTGCAGCGGCAGCCTTGCTCCCCGAGAATCGATCTCGATACAATCGGTAACCACATGTTGTGACCAGACCTGACACTATGCGGCTGGGCATGCACGGAATTGCTGGCTTTGCCTGTTTAGTTACTATTAAGCTACACAGTCGTTCCCATCGCGGACGTTGCGCCGGGTACAATATCGATATTCCAGGAGCCTTCATGAAATTTAAGCAACTCAGCATCTCGATCGCGGCGCTGCTCGTCGCTGCCGGCGCATCGGCGGCCGACCCGAAACTGGGTATCGTGTACGACGCCGGCGGCAAGTTCGACAAGTCCTTCAACCAGTCCGCGTTCGAAGGCGCCAACCGCTTCAAGGCCGAGACCAAGATCGGCTACATCGAGGCGCAAGCGAGCAGCGATACCCAGGCCGAGCAAGTGCTGCGTGGCCTGGCGCGCAAGAAGCTCGACCTGATCGCGGCGATCGGCTTCTCGCAGACGCAGGCTGTGCAGAAGGTTGCGGCGGAATTCCCGAACGTGAAGTTCGTGCTGATCGATAGTGTCGCCAAGGGTAACAACGTCAACTCGATCCTGTTCAAGGAAGAAGAAGGCTCGTACCTGGTCGGCGTGGCCGCGTCGATGGCGTCGAAAACGAAGAAGCTCGGTTTTGTCGGCGGCATGGACATCCCGCTGATCCGCGCTTTCGCGTGCGGCTACAGCCAGGGCGCCAAAGCGAACAACGCCAAAGTCGAAGTGCTGCAGAATATGGTCGGCACCACCAGCGCGGCCTGGAACGATCCGGCCAAGGGCGGCGAACTGGCGCGCGCGCAGTTTGACCGCGGCGCCGACGTGGTGTTCGCCGTCGCCGGCGGCAGCGGCATGGGCACACTGCAAACGGCCAAGGAAAAAGGCAAGCTCGCGATTGGCGTCGACTCGAACCAGAACTACCTGCACCCGGGTACCATGCTTACCTCGATGGTCAAGCGGGTCGACGGCGCCGTGTACGACTCCTTCATGGCAGTCAAGAACGGCACCTGGAAATCGGGCGTGACCTATCGCGGCCTGAAAGAAGGCGGCGTCGATTGGGCGCTCGACAAGGACAACCGCAAGATCGTCTCGCCGGAGATGGAAAAGAAGGTCAATGAAGCGAAGGCCGGCATCATCAGCGGCAAAATCAAAGTCATCGACTACCGTGCCGGCAGCAGCTGCCCGGTCTGATTTTCACAGCACCACCTGAGAGCGCGCCGCACCGGTTTTTCCGGTCCGGCGCGCTTTTGAATGCATCCACCCTAACTACTGAATCGCTATGCAGCCAGCCGTAGAATTTCGCAATATATGCAAGGCCTTCGGCCCGGTGCAGGCGAACGCCGACGTCAGCTTCGCGATCGCCAAGGGCTCGATCCACGGCGTGATCGGCGAAAACGGCGCCGGCAAGTCGACCCTGATGAGCATCCTGTACGGCTACTACAAGGCCGACAGCGGCCAGCTGCTGCTCGACGGCCAGGCGCATGCGATCCGCACCAGCCACGAAGCGATCGCGCTCGGCATCGGCATGGTGCACCAGCACTTCATGCTGGTCGAGAACATGACGGTGCTCGACAACGTCATGCTCGGCACCGAAGGCGGCTTTCGCCTGGCCGCCAAGCGCGCGGACACGGAAGCGACGCTGCGCGAAATCTGCAAGCGCTACCGGCTCGATGTCGATCCGCTGGCGGTCGTCTCCACCCTGTCGGTCGGCGCCCAGCAGCGCGTCGAGATCCTCAAGCAGATCTACCGCAGTGCCAACATCCTCATTCTCGACGAGCCGACCGCGGTGCTGACGGCGCAGGAAACGGCGTCGCTGTTCGAAATCCTGCGCCTGTTCAAGGAGCAGGGAAAAACCATCATCCTGATCACCCACAAGCTGGGCGAGATCATGGAGATCACCGACCAGGTGACAGTGATGCGCGCCGGCCGCGTGGTCGGCGCGGTGGCCACCGCCGGCACGTCGAAAGAAGAACTGGCCAACATGATGGTCGGCCGCCCGATCCAGAGCGAGCTGCCGCGCGCACCGTTCAACCCGGGCGCACCGGTGCTGAAGGTCGAGCAGCTGCAGCTGAGCGACGCGGCCGGCGTGCGCCTGCTGGCCGACATCGGCTTCACATTGCGCGCCGGCGAGATCGTCGCGATCGCGGGAGTGTCGGGCAACGGCCAGAGCGAACTGCTGGAGATTTTGTCGGGCATGCGCCTGCCAAGCGCCGGCAAGGTCGAGATGATGGGCAAGGCGCTGCCGTTCGCCGGCCGCTCGGACGCCGACGGCCTGCCGGCCACGTTCCGCCAGCTGGGCATCGGCCACATCCCGGAAGACCGCCTGCGCGACGGCGTGATCAAGGATTTCTCGGTCATGCAGAACACCGTGTTCGGTTACCAGGACCGGGTCAAGAATCGCTGGGGCCTGTTCGACTTCGCGGCCATCGCCAAGCGCTGCGCACACCTGCTCACCGCATTCGACGTGCGCCCGTCCGACCCGGACATCCGCATTGGCCTGCTCTCGGGCGGCAACCAGCAGAAGGTGGTGATCGCGCGCGAAGTGTCGGCGGCGCCGAAGCTGATGCTGGTCGGGCAACCGACCCGCGGCGTCGACATCGGCACCATCGAAAGCATCCATACGCAGCTTCTGAAAATGCGCGACGAAGGCGTCGCGATCCTGCTGGTGTCGGTCGAACTGGAGGAAGTGCGGGCGCTGGCCGACCGTATCATCGTCATGTCGGGTGGACGCATCACCGGCGAATTGAACATCGAAGAATTTGACACCACCCGCATTGGCCTGCTGATGGGCGGGATGCACACATCATGAAAAAGACAGAACTGCCCCGCTGGGCCACCGCCGTGGTGCTGCCCCTCCTGAACCTGGTATCGGCGCTGCTGGCGGCCGCGCTGGTGATCCACCTGCTCGGCGAAAGCCCGGCCGAATCGATGGCGATCCTGATCAACAGCGCCATCATCAATCCGGAAGGCCTGTCGTACACGCTGTTCTACGCGTCGACGTTCATCTTCACCGGCCTGTCGGTGTCGATCGCAATGAAGGCGGGCCTGTTCAACATCGGCAGCGAAGGCCAGATGTACCTCGGCGGCCTGGGCCTGACGATGGCGATGCTGGCGTTCGATGCGACGCTGCCGGCGTGGCTCATGATCCCGGCGGCGATGATCGGCGCGGCGCTGTTCGGCGCGCTGTGGGCATTCATCCCCGGCTACCTGCAGGCCAAGCGCGGCAGCCACGTGGTGGTCACCACCATCATGTTCAACTTCATCGCCGCCAGCCTGATGAACTTCATCATCGTCAAATACCTGATCCCGGAAGGCCAGCAAAATCCGGCCAGCCGCGTGTTCGCGGCGGCCGGCGAAATGCCGCGCCTGAACCAGTGGTTCCCGATCCTCGGCGACACCCCGCTCAACGTCAGCTTCCTGGTGGCGATCGTGGCGCTGGCGATCTACGGCATCATGGTATGGCGCTCGTCGTGGGGCTACCAGCTGCGCGCAACTGGCCTGAACCAGCACGCGGCGCACTACGCCGGCGTATCGATCAGCCGCATGATCATCGTCGCGATGCTGATCTCCGGCGCGCTGGCTGGCCTGGCCGCGGTCAACTCGGTGATGGGCTCGACCCACTACCTGTCGCTCAACTTCCCTGCCGGCGCGGGCTTCGTCGGCATCGCGATCGCCTTGATGGGACGCCAGCACTCGGTCGGCATTTTCCTGTCGGCGGTGCTGTTCGGCGCGCTGATCCAGGGCGGCTTCGACCTGTCGCTGGAAAAACCGAACATCCCGCAAGAGACCTTCATCTTCATCCAGGGCCTGATCATCCTGTTCTGCGGCGCGATGGAAAATTTCTACGCTCCCGCGGTCCTCAAGTTGATCAACCTGCGCGCCACGCCAGTACCGGCAAAAGGATAAGCCATGGAAGAATTTAACTTGGCCAGCATCCTGGTGTCGACCATTCGCAATGCGCCCGTCCTGATGTTCGCCGCGATGGCCGGCCTGTTCGCCGAACGCAGCGGCGTCATCGACCTCGCACTGGAGGGCAAGATCCTGGCCAGCGCGTTCGCTTCGGCGGCGGTGGCGTACACCACGCAGAACCCGTGGTACGGCGTCTCGGCCGGTATCGCCGTGTCGGCCGCGCTGGCCCTGCTGCAGGGTTACGTCAGCATCACCCAGAAGGGCAACCAGCTGGTCGGCGGCATTGCTATCAACATCGCCATGAGCGGCCTGACGTTCGTGCTGGCGCAGTTTTTCTACCAGCAGGGCGGACGCACGCCGGACCTTGGCCAGGCGCGCCTGTTCGACATCGTCTTGCCAGGCACCGCGGCGCTGGAAGGCATCCCCTTCCTCGGCTGGTTCTACGGCCACGTGATCGGCGGCCATTCGGTATTGGTGTACCTGGCGTTCGCGCTGGTGCCGGTGGTGCACTGGGTGGTGTACCACAGCCGCTTCGGGCTGCGCCTGCGCGCCTGCGGCGAGAACCCGCATGCGGCCGATGCGGCCGGCGTCAACGTCGAGGCGACGCGCTACATGGCGATGCTGATCGCCGGCGTGCTGTGCTCCTTCTCGGGCGCCTACCTGGCGATCGTGCAGAGCGGCTTCTTCTTGCGTGACATGTCGGCCGGCGCCGGGTACCTGGCGCTGACCGCGCTGGTGTTCGGTAACTGGCGGCCGCTGTACACGGCGCTCGGCTGCATCATGTTCGGCTTCTTCTCGGCGGTGCAAATTCAGATGGAAGGCGTCGACCTGCCGCTGGTCGGGCGCATTCCTGGCTCGCTGATCCAGATGATTCCGTACGTCGTCACGGTGATCGTGCTGGCCGGCCTGATGGCCAAGTCGGTGGCGCCGAAGGCGATCGGCAAACCGTTTGTCAAGTCGCGCTAGGGTCTGACCCTATGGGGTCGGACCCAGGTGTTCCTCGGAGGACCCGATGACGCAGCACCGCGGCACTCACAACTATCGCTGGCGCCGCTTCAGCGAAGTGCTGCTCGCCACGCTGATGCGCGGCGGGCATCTGGCGCGCTTGAGCTACCGCTGCGGCCTGCACGGGCGCCTTGGGGTCACGCGCCATGACGTCACCCTGCCGGCATGCCGCGCGCTAGCGCGGCCGCTGCGCATCGCCTTCGCCTCCGATTTTCATGCCGGGCCGACTACCGACCCCGCCCTCTTCGCCCTGCTGTTCGACCAGATCGCGCACGAGCAGCCTGACGTGCTACTGCTGGGCGGCGACTTCGTCTCAGGACACGCGCGCAATGCCGAGGTGCTGGCCGACGGACTGGCACGCTGCAATCCGCCGCTGGGCAAGTTCGCGGTGATGGGCAACCACGACCTGTGGACCGACGACGGCCTGATACGCGAGGTGCTCACCGCGGCCGGGGTCGAGGTGCTGGTCAACCGCAACGTGGTGCTCGGCGCGCCATTCGAATCGATCTCGCTGTGCGGGATGGACGAGCCGTGGACCGGTCGGCCGGATGCGGCGCTGACCTTTGCCGGCGCTGGCGAAACGCGCATCCTGATGATCCATTCGCCGGACGGGCTGCTGCTCACCGGCGCCCATCGCTTCGACCTGGCGCTGGCCGGCCACACGCACGGCGGCCAAGTCGCGCTGCCGGGCGGACGGCCGATCATCGTGCCGAACGGGCCGCTGTGCCGGCAGTACTGGCACGGACGCTTCGATGTGAAAGACAACGCCGTGATGCTGGTCAGCCGAGGCATCGGCTGCAGCACGATCCCGGTGCGGCTCAACGCCAATCCCGAACTGGTCATCTGCACTGTGCTCTCTCACGTTGCATGATCATCGCCGCCCGCCGCTGACGGGTTGTCGCCGACGGTGAAGTCGCCTTGCACCGGGCCGGCCTCGTCGTCGCAGCGGCGCCCTGCTTCTTACTGCGCGCTGCGCGCGGCAGTCCTGGAGCGACCCAGCGTCCAGGAGAATCCGACGCCGGCCGATGCGTCGTTATCCTTCTTCATCAGCGGACTGTCGCGGTTGGCCGCGCCCGCGTAGCTCTCCAGGCGCACGAACCCGAACAGTCGCACGTCGTCGTTGAACTTGTACGACGTCGACAGGCCGAGTCGCACGAGCATCAGGCCGGCGTCGGCCTGGTATGCAGGCCGGGTCGCGGTCGCATACTGCGGCGCCACTTCATAGAAGTAGCGGTTGATGCGGCTGTCGCCGACAACGAGGCCGAGGTTGGCGTCGTAGCTCCATGGGCTGCCGGGCTGGCGCGTTTCGACCACCAGGCGCGGCTCGAAGGTGGTGCCCTGGCGGCGCACGCCATCGCGGAACTCCATCACGGCGCGCAGCGGCAGGTCCAGGCGCAGCCGGCTGGTCGGGGTCGGGTTGGTCAGGAAGACCTTCACGCGCGGACCGAACTCGCCAAGGAAGCCGAGGTTCGGCATGCCGGCACGGGCAGCGCCGGAGTCGGAACGGGCCGGCAGCGAAGCGGCAAAGCCGACGTCGAATTCGATGCGGTCGGTGCGCACGAGGCGCGCGCCGATGCCGGAACCATCGGCGCGCAGCACTTCGCCGCGGTAGATGAAGAACGGTACTGCCAGCACGCGACCGGAGCGGCTGTCGGCGCCGGGATAGGCAGGCGTCGAAGCGGCGACACCGCCGACGCCGGCTTCCCACAACGGCAGCGTGGTTTGCTGCGCGGCGGCCGGCAGCATGAACGCCAGCGCCAGCGCGCCGGGTATCACCTTGCGCGCACTCATGGGAAGATCGCCTGCAGCAGCGACGCCAGGTTGTAGCCTCCCTTGATCAGCTGGGTCTTGGCGATAGCGGAACTGGGCACCGGATAATTGGCCGGCACTTCGAGGTTCCAGTTGTAGTAGATCTCGCCCTTCTTGCTGGTCTGCTGGATGCCGGGGCCGAACGTGACGTCGGCGTAGGCCAGCTTGGCGGCCACCAGCGAATCATCGGCCCACTGGTACGGCCAGGTGACAGGGTCGCCGACGTTCTTGGCCAGGACCGGCTTGGTGTCGATGACGGCCTGGGCGAATTGTTCCGGGGTGCGGGTGCTGATGCGGCGCATCGCGTAGTCGACCGTGGTGCTGTCCCAGTACGAGTGGAACGGCTTGGTCAGCGCCTTCGGCACGCCTTCGCGTTCCGGCTTGTTCTGGCCCGGAATCTGGCTGGCACCCATGGCGGCGACCTTGTCGTCGTTCATCAGCAGGTTATTGCCGCCGCGCGAATCGAAGATGCTGACGGTGTCGATATCCGAGTGCTTGTTCGGCACGACGAATTTGCCATCCTTGCCGATGAAGGCGGCGCCGACGTGCAGCGGCTGGTGGATGTCGCCGGTCATGTGGGTGATCAGCAGCAGCGCCTGGCGCCTGGAAAAGCCGTGCGGATTCAGCGCCGGATCGGTCTTGCCCTGCAAGACAGCGATGGCCTGCTTGAGGGTCTGGACGATATCGACGGGCGCGGTGCCGACGTCGTCGTCGTGGTAGTGGTCCTTCTGGAACGGCACGTCGGTGTAGTGGTACTCGCCGGCCTTCGGATTGGCGCTGACGTAGGTGACCATCTCCGGCTTCTGCGGCCCGCACCAGTTGCCCTTGACGCAGTCAGCCCACACCGAGATCGATTCGAGGCTCTCGCCAGGCAGCAGCAGCGCGGCGACCTGCTTTTCGGCGTTGCTGCCCTTGAGCAGTTTGTCGGCGATGGCGCCGACCGCGCGGTGGCCGTCGTTGCCCCACGCGAGTGCTTCAGTCGACAGGAAGGCACCCGTCAACGCAAGTACGCAAGCTAGTTTTTTCATGTTTGGTTTTCCTTGGTGTGAACGTTATATGACGCCCTCAGGCGGCCGGGGATATCAGTCGATTCGGTCGATGCGCGGTGTTGGCGCGGCCGGCGCGGCCAGTGCGGCGCTGCCAGGCTGGTTGCGCGCGAGGTAGCCGACGAAGGCGTCGAGGTCGAGGATCTGGGTGTCGACCTTGTTGGCCGCCTGCTTGAATACCGGATAGCCGTCGCCGCCTTCGGCGAGGAAGTTGTTCGCCACCACCCGGTACGTTTTGGCGTCGTCGAGCGGGGCGCCGTCGATGCGGATACTGTTCGGCACCACGCGCTGGCCGTCCGGTTTGGCGTTGTCCCACTTGTAGTAGAACGAGCGCGATACCTGCAGCATCGAGCGCTCTCCCGAGGCGCGCATCCACTGGTTTTCGAGCAGCGCGCGCAGCTGGGCGCCGGTCATGTCCATCACCACCAGGGTGTTCGAGAACGGCAGCACGGCCTGGGCCTGGCCGAAGGTGGCGGTGAGGTTGTCGGCGACGTCGAAGTCGCTGCGCAAGCCGCCCATGTTCATGAAGCCGACCTGCACGCCCTGCGCGCGGGTCGCTTCGACGACGGCATCGGCGACCAGGCCGCCGAGCGCCGATTCGCCGGCCTCGTTCATCTTGCGCGCGGAACTGCGCTGAGCCACGCGGGCGATCGGACGGGCCAGCGCGGCCGCGCTTTGTTCCTTGACCCGGGCCAGGTAGCCGGCCACCTTCGGGTCGGCCGGGTATTCGCCCGGCTTGACGGCGACGTTGCGCACCACGACGTCGACGACGCCGCCGGTGGCCGGGTCGATCGACAGCTTGATGCGCGAGAGGACATGGCCGCCCATCTGCGCTTGGGTGATGGTGCGCCCGCCGGCCTTGCACTGAAAGCCGGTGTGCGAGTGGCCGCTGATGACGAGGCGGATGGCCGGGTCGAGCCGCTCGGCGATGCCGACCACGGGGCCTTTCAGGCTGGTGCAATCGGGCTGGTCGAACGGCTCGGTGGTGTTGCCGCCTTCGTGGATCAGCACGACGAAGGCGGTCGCACCTTGCGCGCGCGCCTGCGGCAGCGCCTTGTTGATGGCGTCGGCTTCGTCGGTGAAGGCGAGGCCGGCGATGCCGGATGCGAGCACCACCGACGGCGTGTTCTTCAGCACGGCGCCGATGAAGGCGACCTTGACGCCCTTGACCTGTTCGATGGCAAACGCCGGCAGCAGCGGCTGGCCGGTGACCTTGTCGACGACGTTGGCGGCCAGGTAGCTGAAGGCGGCGCCGCTAAAGTCGGGCGCGAATTTGCAGGCCTTGGTGCTCAAGGTCGGCTGGCAGCCGCCGCGCTGCTTGCGCAGCAGTTCGGCGCGGCCCTGGTCGAACTCGTGGTTGCCGACGGAGCTGAATTTCATGCCGAGCATGCTCAGCGCGACAATGCTGGGCTCGTCGCCCCACATCGACGACAGCGCCGGCGTGCCGCCGACCAGGTCGCCGGCGCCGACGAGCAGCAGGTCCTTGTCCTCGATGCGGTAGGCCTGCAGCGCGGCGGCGAGGTTGTCGATGCCGCCGGCCATCATGGTGTTTTCCTTGCCTTCGCGCGCGCTGGTGTAGACGAACTTGGTCGCTTCGAGGTGCCCGTGGAAGTCGTTCAGCGCGACCAGGTTGATGTCGATCAGCGCGGCGGGCGCCGGCGCGCGCGCGGCGCAGCCGGCCAGTGCCAGGGTCAGGCTCAGGACGGTCGGGACTAGAACGGGAGCAAATTTCATCGGTATCAGTATTCGGTGTAAGTACTACAGTGAGCGGACGTAAAAACAGGCCCGAGGGCCTGTTCGATTATGCACCTTTTCCGCTCCGCTGCAGGGTGTACTCTGCAACGGACCGGGTGGAACTATTTAGATGTCCATCGACAGCGTCAGCGAGACGAAGCGTGGTGCACCCAGGTAGTAGCGCAGCGTGCTCGTGGTCGTGACTGCACCAGGAATGGCGTTGCTGTTCGGGATCCCCGAACCTGGATTACGGTATTGCTTATTGGTCAGGTTGCTGGCGTTCAGGGTCAGCTTAGGACGCTTGAGCAGACCGTAGTTAGGGAACGTGTAGCCGGCGTCGAAACCAAACAGGGTGTAGCCTGGGCTTGGGATTTCTTCGTTAGCAAAGGTGCCCTGCTGGTCGCTGGTTGCCTTGACTTTCACGCGGGCCCAGAAGGCTTTTTGCGAGTACTCGAGCGACAGGCCAGCCTTCAGGCGCGGCGAACCTGGCAGTTCCTTGCCAGCCGTCGGCAGCACGCCGGTCAGCGTAGCGGTGGCCGGGCGAACGCGGATGTCGCTCTGGATTTCCGTCTTCAGGTAACCGAACGAACCGTACAGCGACCAGCCGTTGATCGGCATGTTGTTCATTTCGATCTCGAAGCCTTTCGACTTCACGTCGCCGACGTTGGTGTAGTAGTTGGCGCTGGCGACCGGGTCGAAGTAGCTGACCTGGCGGTTCTTGAAGTTGACGCCGAACGCGGTCACGGTGGCGATGAAACGGCTGTCCTGGTGACGGTAGCCGATATCGGTGTTCCACGACGTTTCAGCGACAACATCGTTGGCCAGGCTAGCCACACCGTTGACAATGCTGACGTTGGTGCCGATGTTCGAGAACACGAAGTTAGGCGGCGCCTTCATGTTCTTGGCCACGCTCATGAACACCTGGTCGTCGTTGGTGATCTTGTAGCGGGCGCCGAACTGCGGCAGCACTGCCGAGTAAGTACGGGCAATGTTGTACGTCGCGTTCTGGTTGCCTTCGCTGGACGTGTTGGTCAGGTCACGCTTGATGTGCGGCGTACGCAGACCGATGTTGACCAGTGCCTTGCTGTCGAGCAGGCTGATGGTGTCCTGCAAGAAGAACTGGTGGGCCGTCGAGATCGTGCGGTTGTCGCGGCTTTCGAATGGCTTGCCGTCCGGACGTACAATCTTGTCTTCCTGCAGCCAGACGTCGTAGCTACCGTCGGCATTGACCTTGACCATCGGGCCGGTCTGCTGGTGGGTTGCCTTCTCGTACCAGAAACCGCCGAGGATTTCGTGGTTGCCCAGGGTGTGGGTGACCGACGTGGTGACGCCAGGACGCTGGGTACGGGTGACCGAGGCGTTGGCGACGATGACGGTGTCGAGGGTGTCGCCGTCGCCGTTCAGGTCGACTGCCGCGGTGTTCTTGTTAGTGACGCTGTTCAGGAATGCGGTCTCCGACTGAGCGCGCTGCTGGATGCCGCCGTTACCGAAACCGTACCAGTAGTAAGGCACAATCTTGATGTCGGTGTTTTCGCCCAGACGGAACTTCGCGGTAGCCGAGAAGATGCCGTTCTTGAACGGGTTGTTGTACAGACCGTAGTACGGCGGGATGTTAACAGCTTCGGCCTGGCGTACGCCCTTGACTGCCGGCAGGTGGCCGACGAACGTCGGCGAAGTGTCGTAGTAGTAGCCGTTGTTGCGCAGTTCGGTCAGGGTGACGTTGTTGATGCTGTTGTTCTTCGCGTCATTCCACAGCAAGGTGGCGGCGATGTAGTTGAAGCGGTCCCACTCGTAGTTGAAGCCAGCGTCGATGTGCTCGCGATGCGCCTGGCCACGGCCTTTCCACTTGTTCGCTTCGGCGTTCGAGTACGAGATGAAGCCACGCGAACGGTTATCCGAGAGCAGACCGGTGTCGTAGCGCACGAACGTCTTGTGCGCCGACAGCTGGCCGATCGTCTGCATGATGCGCACGCGCTGCTTCTTTTCCGGTGCGCACGTGACGATACCGAAGTTACCGCCCGAGGCGCCTACTTGTGGCGAGTCGACGTCGGTCGAACCCTGGGTGACGAACTGCGAGCAGGTGTTTTCCTGGTCGACGTATTCTTGTGGGTAGACAGCGAAGTTACCCGAGTCGTTGACCGGCACGCCGTTGATGGTGGCGCCGATCTGGTCGCTGTTAAAGCCGCGCAGCGACAAGCCGCCGCCGAACAGGCCGGTAGCGTCGTAGTTGTAGCTGTTAACCGACGGCAGCATTTCGAGAGCTTCATATGCATTGCCCGTTGGGCGCTGCTTTTCCAATTCCTCAGCGGTGATGGTCGAACGCGCTTTTGGCGCATCTTCAGTGACCATCAGGCCCATACCGATTTTCTTGCCGGTAATGACAACTTCAGCTCGTGGCGCCGATGCAGCCACTTCCTGCGTCGTCTGCGCATTTGCCGACACGCTCAGGCACGCGAGCTGGCAGGCCAGAGCGATCAAGCTCAGGCGCAGCTTAGGTTGTTGATTAAAAGCGGATTGCATTGAGAACTCCCTAGATTGTTATTGTAAAAACGACATCTGCAGTTGACACACCTGCGGCAAAAAAGTTTGTCGAAACGTGAACCGGTCCGCACCGCGGCAGCTTAAAACATCCGCGTGACATTGACATGACATCAACCTGGTGTTGGAAAAAGTTGCCGGCAATACATAATAGGCAAGTTCTTGGTCAACTATGCATTAACGCTACATGGCTGACAAATACCATTTCGTTTCGGCATTTATACGATAAATATATATATGCGCGAAAGAAAACATGTGGAAGTCTTGTGCCATTCACCAAACGATGCTGCGTATCAAGGCGCGATTATAAAGGAGGCGTTGGAGGCAACATTCCTTTCGCGGGGAATTTTGATAAAGCCGAGTCGGATGGGGAAATTGTGTAGCGAGATGACCACAAAGATGATGAAAACGTCATTACGTTTGCCTGGTGCGGGCAATCTGGCGGCGTTGCGCCGCCAGGCATTGTTGCCTTGGTTTAAGGTGTTCGAACGGCCGGCTTGTGGGTGCCGAGCGCCGCGATGGCCGCCTCGAAACGGGCGAAGCGCTGGTCCAGCTGGCGCGTCAGCCGTTGTTTTTGCGCATCGGGCAAGAAAGCGTAGCGCACGCTGTTGTACGACACTTTTTTCACTTCGGCATAGTCGGGCTTGTAACGGCTGGCAAACAGGACGTACTCCTGGGCCAGGTTATGGCGGGTGACGCCGGCGTCGTCGGTCGAGATGACAAACGGCACGCCATGCTTGCGGTACAACGTGATCGGATGGTTCTCGCCGCGCACGCCGTTGATGAAATCGTTGCTGGTCAGGTTGATCTCGACCGGCACGTCGGCCTCGCGCATCTTTTTCATGATGGCGAAGACGTTGCTTTCGTGGGCCAGGTCGATGCCGTGACCGATGCGGTTGGCGCCGGCCACGTTGACCGCGTGGTCGATGTGGAACTTCAGCCCTTCCGGGGCAACGTCGCCGAGCGCCAGTTCGCCGGCGTGCAGCGCGACCTTGACGTTCGGATACTGCGTTTTCAGGAACTGGAACATCTTCATGTGCAGGGCGTAGTCGCGCATCGACACGGCCTGGCTCTCCTGGCCGACGATGTTGACGCCGACGATCAGGTCGCTCTGGCTGGCGGCCTTGAAGCCGGCCACCATCGACGAGAACACCTGCGACGGCGCCAGCAGCCGCAGCACGTAGGCCTGGTAGCGCATGGTGAAGTTGTCGTCGTCGATATTGGCGGCGGCGGCGTGGATCTTGGCGACGTAATCGGCGATGTTGCGGCCGAACGCGGCGTCCTGCTCCAGATTGGCCAACTGCCCGCGCATCAATTCGGTGAAGGCGGCGTCGTCCAGGCCGACCTGCGCTGCCCTTGTGTCGAAGCCGGCGTGCAGCGTAAATGGCGCCAGTTTGAACATCGTCTCTATATAGCTGACGTTTTCGGCGATGGCGCGCTGCTTGAGCGTTTGCAGGCCTTCGGCAAAGTTGGCGTTCGACACCGGCCCGAAATAGCCGAAGGTCTGGAAGAACTGGCGGTCCGGCGGCGGCTGGTTGGCGCCATGGTTGTGGAAATCCTTGCTCGACCAGCGCTGCAGCAGTTCGCGCCAGGTGAAGTCGTCGGCGAACAGCTCGCTGCCCGACAGGCAGGTGCGCTGGGCCGGCGGCAGCGCGCGCTCGGCGTCGATGACGGCCTTGTTCGTTTCGATGCGGTAAGTCAGCTTATTGGCGCAATAGCCCTGCTTGTCGAGGAACTCGACGTATTGCTCGGCGTACAGCGCGCCCGAATAGTGGTGGTGCAGATCGCCGCCCTTGGGCATTTGCGTGAAGAACATCGTCAGTTCGGCCAGGCGCGCATCGTGTCCACCAACCAGGCTGGCCAGATAGCGCGCGGTCGCCGCTTCGTTGCCTTTTGGCAGTGGCTCCTTGGCGCCGGCGCCGGCCGTGACGCCAGCGACGGCCACGGCCACGGCGATCATCAGGCTGATAGTCTTCTGCATGCGTGTTTCTCTCTTGTCGATTGTTGGGCGGCACGCGAGCATCCGCGGCGCCTTTTCCTGCGCGCTACTTTATAGGCTTCATGCCTCCTTTGCAATAACGTGGCGAAAGCGTCAAGCAGCCGCCTTTCGACTATTGCTTTTCGGCACTTTCATTACGCAGGCGGTTATAATGGTCGCTGATCCTGTCAAGAATGGGCGGTCGGAAATCGTCCAATCCTTGACCCCAACGGATTGACTATGGGCAACACATCATATTTACTGTGGAGTGCGCAGCACAGCGGCGCACTTTCTTTTTCGTCATTTGATCGGGGCTTTATTCATGCCGAAGGCCAAGTTCCTCAGTGCGGAGCTGTTCAACGCAGTCAAGCGCGATGTGTCCAAGCACATCAAGAAAAAGCTGCGCGGCATGGAAATCGACGTCACCGACATGGAGCTGCACAACTCGTCGCAAACGAAGACGTTGCGCGTGTATGTCACGCTCAGCCGCACGACCAATTTGAAGGCGCTGTACCTGGCCGAGTCGATGATCTGCAAGGAACTGCAGGACGAGTTCGACATGCAGCCGCACGCGTTTTACTGGCGCTACCTGCCCGAAGAAAAAGCGGCGGAAGAAGCCGCGCCGCTCCCGACACCTGACTGCTGAAATCCGCCATGCCTAGCCAAAAAATACTTGTAGTCGACGATTCGCTGTCGCAGCGGCTGGTTCTGAACGCCCTGCTGACCAAGGAAGGCCACACCGTCATCATGGCCAACGATGGCGAGGAAGCGGTCGCCAAGGCCAACAGTGAGCTGCCCGACCTGATCATCATGGACATCGTCATGCCCGGCCTGAACGGTTTCCAGGCCACCCGCGCGATCACGAACGACGAGACCACCTGGCACATCCCGGTAATCCTGCTTACCAGCAAGGACATGGATTCGGACCGCATCTGGGCGCTGCGCCAGGGCGCCACCGCCTTCCTCAACAAGCCGCTCGACCACGTCGCGCTCATTTCGCTGATCGAGACACTGGCCTGAGAATGCCGGGTTCAGGTCTGACATTTTCGGACATTTTGCTGGGGGTCAGGTCTGACAGAGGGGGATTGTCAGACCTGACCCCAGCGTTTCCCGGTTTGATTTACAGTCGAGCTCGTGTCCGAATGTCGGCACTGACCCCGCTGGGATTACGATTGGTTTCGCAGGTCAGTGCGCGCGTGTACCAGGCGACCGGCTGAGTAAGTAGCGCGGATGGCGCGGTCGTCGCCCAGCAGCGCCAGCGCAAACAACAACTCTTCCAGGCTGTTGCAGGCGCCGGTGCGGCGCGCCAGCAGCGGCGTCGCCTGCGGATCGAGCACGACGAAGTCGGCTTCTGCGCCGGGCACGAAACTGCCGATTGTCCTTTCCAGGCGCATGCTGCGCGCCGCCCCCAGCGTGGCCAGGTAGAACATGCGCAGCGCCGGCAGGTAGCTGCCCTTCATGCGCGCGACCTTGTACGCTTCGTTCATCGTGCCGAGCATGCAAAAGTCGGTGCCGGCGCCGACGTCGGACGCCAGCGACAGCGCCACGCCGGCGGCGTCGGCGCGCTCGAAGTCGAACAGCCCGCTGCCGAGGAACAGGTTGGAGGTCGGGCACACCGCGACCGCGGCGCCGCTTTCCGCCATGCGCGCGAAATCGCGATTGTCGCACCAGATGCAGTGGCCGAAGACGGCACGCGGGCGCACCAGGCCATGGCGGTCATACACGTCGAGGTAGCTGCGCGCGCCAGGAAACAGCGACTTGACCCACGCGCACTCTTCCGCGTTCTCGGACAAATGGGTCTGGATGAAGGTGTCGGGATGCGCGGCCGCCAGTTCGCCGGCCAGCTGCAGCTGCGCCTCGCTCGACGTCGGCGCAAAGCGCGGCGTGATGGCGTACAGGGCGCGGCCGCGCTTGTGCCAGCGGCCGATCAGCTCCTCGCTGTCGCGGGTGCCGCTTTCGGCGGTGTCGGCCAGGAAGTCCGGGCAGTTGCGGTCCATCAGCACTTTGCCGGCCACCATGCGCAGGCCGCGCGCTTCGCTTGCTTCAAAAAACGCGTCGACCGATTGCTTGTGCACGCTGCAGTAGACCATCGCGGTGGTGGTGCCGGCGCGCAGCAGCTCGCCGAGGAAGAAGTCGGCCACCTCGCGCGCGTGCGCGGGGTCGGCGAATTTGCTTTCGGTCGGGAAGGTGTAGCTGTCGAGCCACGGCAGCAGGCCGGGCGCCGGCGAGGCGATCATGTCGGTCTGCGGGAAATGGACGTGGGTGTCGATGAAGCCGGGCACGATCAGCTTGCCGCGGTAGTCGATGACGTCGACGCCGGCCGGCAGCGCGGGCGCCAGCTGCGCGTAGTCGCCGGCGGCGTGGATGCGCTCGCCGTCGACCAGCAGCAGGCCGTCCTCATGCCAGTAATAGGCATGGTCGGCAAACGCCGGATCGGCGTGGAAATGCAGCAAGCTGGCACGGTAGGCCCGCAGGTGTTCAGGTGTTGCTATGGACATCAGTTTCTTTCTGTCTTACTTGTTGCGCTCAGCAGGAGCCTACCAGCCTAATCGGGGGCGCGCCAGCGTCGGCGCGGGATGCCGCTTCCCACAGCGTCAACAGTTGCGCCGATACCGAGGCGGCAATCACCGCCGGCTCCTTGCCAGTGATTCCAGGCAAGCCGATCGGACATGCCATCGCGTCGATGCGGGCGGCGTCGAAGCCGCGCGCGCGCAGCCGGTGCTCGAACTGCTTGCGCTTGGTGTGGGAGCCGATCAGGCCAAACCAGCCGACCGCCGGCCGCGCCAGGATCGCGCAAGCGAGGCGCTGGTCGAGCGCATGGCTATGGGTCATGACGAGGTAGCTGGCGCCGTCGGGCGCACCGGCCACCAGGTCTTCGGGCGCGTCGGTCGCTTCGACGCGCACGTTGTCGGGCAGCGCCGGCGGGAACATGTCTTCGCGTTCGTCGACCCACGTCAGCGTGCATGGCAGGTGCGCCATCGCCCGCACAACCGCGGCGCCGACGTGGCCGGCGCCGAACAGCATCACGTGGGCGCGCGGCGCGGCCACCTGAGCGACGAGCCAGCGGCGCCCGTCCTGCTCCTGCATGACGTGGGTGCCGCGGCCGCGCGCGAATACCGGCGCGGGCGCGCCGTGCAGCTGGCTGCCGGCGGCGTCGAACAGCGCGCTGTCGGCGGCGCCGTCAAGCGCGGCCAGGCGCCAGCTGTCGGCGCCGCGACGCTCGGACAGCAGCGCAGCCTGCGCCGGCTCGACCAGCTCGAAAGCGAGGTGCACCACACCACCGCAGCATTGACCGAGGCTGGGCCCAAGCGCGAAGCGTTCGAAGTGGCGCGGCGCGGCATTGCGCAACATCGCGCGCGCCGTCTCGATGGCGCGCAGCTCGAGGTGGCCGCCGCCGATGGTGGCGACCACCTGCGCGGCCGTGACCAGCATGCGCGCGCCAGGCTCGCGCGGGACCGAGCCCTCGGCGATGGCGACCGTGACCAGCACCGCCGGCTCGCGCGAGGCGATGATCCATTCGTTCATCATGCGCCCTGCGCCACCGCCGCTTCGACGGCGGCGATGGCGTTGAGGATTTCTTCGCTGGTGGCCGGCGCGTTCAGCGGCGGGTTGACCTTGTGCTCGCCGACCGACGAGACGGCGTCGCGGATCGCGAAAAACACCGAAAACGGCAGCAGCAGCGGCGGCTCGCCGACAGCCTTGGAGCGGTGGATGCTGTCGGTGGCGTTGCTGTTGTTGTACAGCGCGACGCGGAAATCGTCCGGGCAGTCGGACACGCCGGGTATCTTGTAGGTCGACGGTGCATGCGTCATCAGCTTGCCTCCTTCGTTCCACCACAGTTCCTCGGTGGTCAGCCAGCCCATGCCCTGGATGAAGGCGCCTTCGACCTGGCCGATGTCGATGGCCGGGTTGAGCGAGCGGCCGGCGTCGTAAAGCACGTCGGCGCGCAGCAGCTTGAATTCGCCGGTGAGCGTATCGACCACCACTTCGGACACCGCCGCGCCATAGGCAAAGTACGAGAACGGATTGCCGCTCATGGTTTTGGGATCCCAGTGCAGGCCCGGGGTAGCGTAGTAACCGTCGGACCACAGCTGCACGCGGGCCAGGTAGGCTTTTTGCACCAGCTCCGGAAAGCGCACCTCGTGGCCATTGACGAACACCATGTCGGCAGCGAAGCGCACTGCCTCCACGTCGCCTCCATACAGTTCGACCGCATAGGCGGCCAGGCGTTCACGGATCTGGCGGGCGGCGTCCTGCGCGGCCTTGCCGTTCAGGTCCGCGCCGGTCGACGCGGCGGTGGCGGAGGTATTGGCGACCTTGCTGGTGTCGGTGGCGGTGGCGCGCACGTGCGCCATGTCGACGCCCAGTTCATGCGCGACGACCTGCATCACCTTGGTGTTGATGCCCTGCCCCATCTCGGTGCCGCCGTGGTTGACCAGGATCGAGCCGTCGACATATACGTGTACCAGCGCGCCCGCCTGATTCAGGTGGGTGACGTTGAAGGCGATGCCGAACTTGACCGGCGTGAGCGCCAGGCCTTTTTTGAGTACCGGGCTGGCGCGGTTGAAGGCGGCTACGCCTTCGCGGCGGGCGCGGTAGTCGCTGCTCGCTTCCAGTTCGGCCACCAGGTCGCCGATGACGTTGTCGATGACGACCTGGCCGTAGGGCGTGACGTTGCGGCCTTCGCCGCCATAGAAATTGAGGCGCCGGATGTCGAGCGGATCGCGGCCGAGGTTGCGGGCGATTTCGTCGATGACGTATTCGATGGCGATGGCGCCCTGCGGCCCGCCGAAGCCGCGAAACGCGGTGTTCGACTGCGTGTTGGTCTTGCCGCAGGCGGCCAGGATCTCGACGTCGGACAGGTAATAGGTATTGTCGAAGTGGCAGACGGCGCGCGTGGCGACGGGACCGGACAGGTCGGCCGAATAGCCGGCGCGGGTGACCATGTCGACGCGGGCGGCGGCGATCCTGCCGTCGCCGTCGTAGCCGACTTCGTAGTCGTAATGGAAGCAGTGGCGCTTGCCGGTGACGAGCATGTCGTCGTCGCGGTCGGCGCGCAGCTTGACCGGGCGCTTGAGATTGAAGGCGGCGATGGCCGCGGCCGCGCACCATAGCGCCGACTGCGATTCCTTGCCGCCGAAGCCGCCGCCCATGCGCCGGCATTCGACGACGATGTGGTGCGAGTGCAGTCCCAGCGCGTGGGCGACGACGTGCTGCATTTCGCTCGGGTGCTGGGTCGAGCACAGCACGAGCATGCCCTTGTCTTCCTTCGGCACCGCGTAGGCGATCTGGCCTTCGAGGTAGAACTGCTCCTGGCCGCCGACATACAGCTCGCCCCTGACCTTGTGCGGCGCCTGCTCGAACGCCTGCCTGAATTCGCCACGCGCCAAACGCATCGGCGGCAGCACGTACGACTGCGCGGCCTTGGCCGCCTGCGGGGTCAGGATGGCGGGCAGCTCTTCATACACGATGTCGGCCAGGCGCGCGGCGCGGCGGGCCTGGCCGTGCGTTTCGGCGACGACGATGAAGATCGGCTGGCCGACGTACATGACGACGCCGTCGGCGAAGACCGGGTCGTCGTGGATGATCGGGCCGCAGTCGTTCAGGCCGGGGATGTCGCCGACGGCGTACACCGCCAGCACGCCGGCGGCGGCGCGCACGCGGGCAAAATCGGTCGAGACAATGCGCGCATGCGCCTTGCTCGACAAGCCGAGCGCGCCATGCACGGTGCCCTGCACTTCCGGGATATCGTCGGTGTAGGTGGCCTGGCCGAGCACGTGCAGCGTGGCCGATTCATGCGCGCGCGGCACGCCGACGGCGCGCCATGCGGCTTCTTTCAGGACGGGGACGCCGGCGTCGTTCATGCTGATGCTCCTTCGATGCGCCTGGCAAAGGCGTTGACGTCGGCGGGCGCCAGTGGATTCTCGCCGCGCGTCTCGAACCAGAAGCGGCGCAGCAGGTTTTGCGCGGCCTTCATGCGGTAGCCGCTGGAGGCGCGCATGTCCGACAGCGGCGCATAGTCGACGGCCAGCATCGCCATCGCTTCACGCAGCGTCGCTTCGCTCCACTGGCGTCCTTGCAGCAGTGCTTCGGTGCGGGCGGCGCGCTGCGGGGTGGCGGCCATGCCGCCGAAGGCGATGCGGGCGTGGGCGACAACGCCGCCGTCGATGCGCAACGCAAAGGCGGCGCACACCGCCGAGATGTCCTGGTCGAAGCGCTTGGCCAGCTTGTAGGTGCGGAACTGGACGCCGGCCCGCGGCATCGGCACGCGCACCGCCTGGACGAATTCGCCGGCCCGCAGGTCCTTCTTCTGATAGCCGAGATAGAACGCTTCGAGCGGCATGGCGCGCACGCCGGCCGGGCCGCGCAGCACCAGTTCGGCGCCGAGCGCGATCAGCCACGGCATCGAGTCGCCGATCGGCGAGCCGTTGGCGACGTTGCCGCCCAAGGTGCCGGCATTGCGGATCGGCAGCGAGGCGAAGCGCTGCCACATTTCGGACAGCTGGTCGGGATAGTGCTTGCAGATGGCGCGGTAGGCGTCTTCCAGCGTGGCGCCGGCGCCGATGTCGATGAAGCCGCCGGCCTCGGTGACGGCCTTGAGCGCATCGACGTGGCCGAGGTAGATGATGTCGCCGATGTCGCGCAGCTGCTTGGTGACCCACAGGCCGATGTCGGTGGAGCCGGCCAGCAGCAGCGCGGCAGGGTGGGCGGCGCGCACCTCGGCCAGTTCGTCGAGCGTGCGCGGGGCGAAGAAGCTGGTGCCGCCGGCGCTGTAGGTGGCCAGCTGCTCGCGGCGCAGTTCGAGCAGCTGGGCGGCGAGCGCGGCGCGGTCGAAGGCGACCGGGGGCAGTTCGCCCATGCGGCGGGCCGCGTCGATGATCGGGCGGTAGCCGGTGCAGCGGCACAGGTTGCCCGAGAGCGCGTCGTCGACCTGGCAGCGGCTTGGCTGCGTGTTTTCCCGCATCAGATCCTGTTTCAGGTACATGCCCCACAGCGACATGACGAAGCCCGGCGTGCAGAAGCCGCACTGGGAGCCGTGGCATTCGACGATCGCCTGCTGGACCGGGTGGAGCGCGCCGTCGGGCTGCTGCAGGTCTTCGACCGAGAACAGCGCCTTGCCGTCGAGCGTGGCGGCGAACTGGATGCAGGAATTGACGGCCTTCAGCTCGAGCGCGCCGTTTTCCAGCGAGCCGATAACGACCGTGCAGGCGCCGCAGTCGCCTTCGGCGCAGCCTTCCTTGGTGCCGGTGCAATGCAGATCCTCGCGCAAATGCTGCAGCACGGTGCGGGTCGGCGCCACGCCGTCGAGCTGGCGGACCTTGCCTTGAAAATAGAAACGAATTGGATCTGACATGCTTGCCTCGGTTTTCTGCCAGCTTGCTAGGTTAACACCGCGCGCACCTCCAACTATATGCAAATACTGATGTCGCTTATATCGCCTCAGCAATACTGAACGGATGGGTGGCGCGCCAGTGCTCGGCAATGTCGATGCGGCGCGCGATCCATACCTTGTCGTGCTGCTGGACGTAATCGAGGAAGCGCGCCAGCGCCGCGGCGCGACCTGGACGGCCGACGATGCGGCAATGCAGGCCGATCGACAGCATCTTCGGCTGGTTCAGGCCGGCAGGGTCGGCTTCGGCGTACAGCGTGTCGAACGAGTCTTTCAGGTAGTCGAAGAACTGGGTGCCGGAATTGAAGCCCTGCATGGCGGCAAAGCGCATGTCGTTGCTGTCTAGCGTGTACGGCACGATCAGCTGCGGCTTGACGCCGGCGGCGGTGTCCACTTGCTGCCAGAACGGCAGGTCGTCGCCGTAATGGTCGGCATCGTAGGCGAAGCCGCCGTGCTCGACGACCAGCCTGCGCGTATTGGGCGAATCGCGCCCGGTGTACCAGCCGAGCGGCGCGGCGCCGGTCAGGTCGCGGATGATCTGCACCGCTTCGGCCATGTGCGCCCGTTCGGTCGCCTCGTCGATGTTCTGGTACGAAATCCACTTCAGGCCGTGGCAGGCGATCTCGTGGCCGAGCTCGGTGAAGGCGGCCACCGCTTCCGGATGGCGCTTGAGCGCCATCGCGACGCCGAACACGGTGAGCGGCATGCGGCGCTGCTCGAACAGGCGCAGCACGCGCCACAGGCCGGCGCGCGAACCGTATTCGTACAGCGACTCCATGCTCATGTGGCGCATCGGAAACGCTGCCGCGCCGATGATTTCGGACAGGAAGGTTTCGGATGCGGCGTCGCCGTGCAGCACATTGTTTTCGCCGCCCTCCTCGTAATTGAGGACGAATTGCAGCGCGATGCGCGCCTGCCCCGGCCAGGCCGGATGAGGCGGGTTGCGGCCGTAGCCGGCCAAGTCGCGCGGATAGTTGTCGTAGGTGCTCATTGGTGGCTTCGGCAAGGTCAGTATATTTGTCATCATATATTGATCGCAACAGTTGGGGTTATGATCTGCGCGACAAGCCAGATTAACTGACCGCATAGGAACCATGATGGGAAAACTTAGTACGCACGTGCTCGACACCACCCAGGGCAAGCCCGGCGCTGGCGTGCGCATCGCGCTGTACGCTGTCGGCGCGCACGGACGCACCTTGCTCAAGTCGGACGTCACCAACGCGGACGGGCGCTGCGGCGCGCCGCTGCTGGAGGGCGAGTCGATGCGCACGGGCCGCTACGAACTGGTGTTTGCCGCCGGCGACTATTTCGCCGCCCACGGCGTGGTGCTGGCGGAGCCGCGCTTCATCGACGAGGTGACGATTGCGTTCGGCATCGCCGACGCCGAGCAGAACTACCATGTGCCACTGGTGGTTACGCCGTGGTCGTATTCGACCTATCGCGGCAGCTAGCAGATTCGGAGAAACGCCGGCCGGGACGCAATGTTTGGTATTCTTGCTGTAACGAAGCGTCAGGAAAGCATATGGCCTTGCATATCGTTCACTTCATCGGCCCGATCAACCACAATGCGGTGTGTACTATCCGCAACTTGTGCCTGCAAGCGCTGCAAAACGGCGCCACCGAAATCGAGCTGCACATGTCGACCGAAGGCGGCAACATGACGGCCGGCTTCGCGCTGTACTTCTTCCTCAAGTCGCTGCCGATTCCCTTGTCGACCCACAACATCGGCAGCGTCGAATCGATCGGCGTCGTCATCTTCCTTGCCGGCGCCAAACGCTACGCCTGTCCGGGCACCCGCTTTCTGGTGCACCCGCTGCACTGGGGCTTTGGCAACCTGGTCGCGGCAGACCATTCGCGCGTCAGCGAATGGCGAGAATGCCTCGACTTCGATGCCGAGCGCTACGCGTCCATCTACGAGGAAGCCACCGCCGGCGCCGGCGAGCCGGACGACATCCGCACCCACCTGTTCGGCAACGCCCGCATCTTTGACGCCAACCAGGCGCGGGCGGCCGGCATCACGCACGAAACGCAGCAGACGCGCCTGCCGACGTCGGGCGAAACGTCGCACTGGTGGAACGGCTAGGCGCATTTCGAGGGATGCGCAACAGGCGCACGAACGTTCCAATTTCGCCACAAAAACTTAACTGAGGACAAGAATTTCCAAACGGCACAATAAATTGCTTGCGGTAACTTCGCGCAATTGAGTAAAATCAATCTTCAACTTCGCGCAACGGCCCAACAACTGCCGCCGCGCTTCTACCCCACCCCAGACATTCCCCTATGTTGCAGAAGCTACAGGCGCTCCTATGAACAAACGTTTTATCGCTACCCTTTTGGCCCTTCCACTGGCAGTGTCCAGCGCCTTTGCGCAGGATGCCGGCGCCTCCCCGACGGTCAAGATCAGCGGCTTCGGCACCGGTGCGCTGACCTGGACCAATTCCGATGACGCTGAATTTGCCCGGCCGAACCAGGCCAGCGGCGTGCGCAAGGATCCGCGCAGCGGCGTCGATTCGAACCTGGGCCTGCAGGCATCGGTCGAGATCAACAACTGGCTGTCCGGCACCGTGCAGGGCCTGGTGCGCAAGGATGCCGAAGAAGGCTACGGCGCCGACCTGTCGTGGGCGTTTGCCAAAATGAAGGTGTCGGACCGCTTCAGCGTGCGCGTCGGCCGCATGGGCCTGCCGGTGTTCATGATCTCGGACTACCGCAACGTCGGCTACGCCAACACGATGGTGCGTCCGCCGGCGGAAGTGTATTCGCAGGTGCCGTTCGACACCATCGACGGCATCGACGGCACGTTCCAGCACAGCATCGGCGACACTACCATCACGACCCAGCTGGCACTGGGCAAGACCAGGCCTGCGCTCGGTCCGGCATTGCATCTCGAAACCGACCTGCTGACGGCGCTGAACCTTGTGGCCGAGCACGGTCCGTTGACGGTACGCCTAGGCCACGCGCGCGCCAAGGTGTCGATCGACGACTCGGTCTCGCTGAACACGCTGCTGAGCAGCCTGCGCAGCGCCGGCGCCGGCTACCGTATCGCCCAGCTGGCGCCGCTGGCCGATGCGCTGTCGGTGAACAAGAAGCAAACTTCGTTCAGCTCGGCAGGCGCGATCCTCGACTGGAACAACGTGCTGGTGCAGACCGAGTACGCCAAGCGCAAGACCGACAGTTACATCAACGACACCAGCTCGTGGTACCTGATGGCCGGCTACCGCATCGGCAAATTCCTGCCGTACGCCAGCCACGCCAGCCTGAAACGCGATGGCATCGTCGCCAATACCGTGCCGGCTGCCTGCCCGGCCGGCTACCCGGCCGCGTGCACGCCAACGTTGCAGGCGCTGTCGGCCGGCGTGACGCGCCTGTCGACCACGGGCGCGCAGGGCCAGCAGCAGACCGACACCATCGGCGTGCGCTGGGACTTCCACCGCTCGGCCGCACTAAAAGTACAGATCGATCGCGTCAAGCCTCAGCATGGTCAGGGCCTGTTTCTCGTCCCTGCCGCCAGCTTTACCGGCCCGGTCACCGTCGGCGCCGTTGCCGTCGACTTCGTTTTCTAAGGATTTTTTCAATGCATTCCATGTTTAAAACCGCACTGGCCGCCGCACTCATTTCGGCTGCCGCTCCCTCGTTCGCCGAAGTGGTCGTCGTGGTTGGCGCCAAGAGCCCGGCCGCCACCATGACGAACGAGCAGGTCGCCCAGTTCTTCCTCGGCAAATCGTCGGCGATGACACCGATCGACCAGCCGGAAAGCTCGGCGATTCGCAACGAGTTCTACAAGAAAGTGGCCGACAAGGAAGCATCGCAGGCGAAGGCGCTGTGGTCGAAGCTGGTGTTTACCGGCAAGGCGACCTTGCCGAAGGAAGTTGCCGGCAGCGCCGACGTCAAGAAAGCCGCTGCCGCCGATCCGAAAGCGATCGGGTACATCGAAAAAAGCGCGGTTGACGCCACCGTCAAGGTTGTGCTGACGGCACCGTAATTTGGTTCAAGCCAGTTCCAGCTAGCAGTACCGGGCCTATCCCGCCGCGTTCGCGGCGCGACAGGCCTGTTCCAACTCAGGAAGCAAGATGAATATCAAGCGCAGGATTTGGGCATTACCGGTCATCTCGACCATCATTTTCGGCCTCGGCGTAGCCGCCAGCGCGACCATCGCGACGGGCGCGCTCGGGTCGATCCGCATGACAGAACAAGTCGATTATCCGGTGCTCGACGCTGCCAAGACTATCACGCTCGATGTCGGCGCCGTGGCCGATGCGCTGCGCGACGCCGTCACCGAAGGCGACAAGGCGCGGATCGCCCAGGTCGGCGAGCAGGCCGGCAAGCTGCGCGCCAAGATTGCCGCGTTCGGCAAGATCGACGGCCAGGCCGGCAACGGCGAACGGCTCACCAAGGAATTCGACGCCTATTACGCGCCGGCGCTGTCGGCCGCGAAGATCATGCTGGAAATGGAAGAAGGCGATCCGCAGGCGACCGTCGCGCGCATGCAGAGCACGCTGGCGACCCTGAACGCGGACCTGGCCAAGACCAACGCGGCGGCGCAGCAGCAATTCAAGGCCGGCATCGCCAACAGCGAAGCGAGCGTGCGCAAGGTTGTCAGCGCGATGGTGCTGACCGCGCTGGTGGTGGTGGCGAGCCTGGCGCTGGTGTCGTTTTTCGTCGTGCGCGCCATCTGGCAGCAGCTCGGCGGCGAGCCCGAATATGCGCGCCAGATCGCGCGCGCGGTGGCCGACGGCGACCTGTCGATGGAGATTGTGACCGATGCTGGCGACCGCAGCAGCCTGCTGGCGGCGCTGAAAGAAATGCGCACGCGGCTCGGCACGATGGTGGCCGAGATCAAGCTGTCGGCCGAGACGATCCAGACCGCCAGTGCGGAAATTGCCAGTGGCAACGCCGACCTGGCCAGCCGCACCGAATCGCAAGCGGGAAGCCTGGACCAGACGTCGCGGGCCATCGAAGCGCTGACCGGCACCGTGCGCCAGAATGCCGGCAACGCCAGCCAGGCCAACCAGCTGGTGATCGACGCTTCGAGCATCGCCACCCGCGGCGGCCAGGTCGTCAGCGGCGTGGTCACGACGATGGGCGACATCAATACATCGGCGAAAAAGATTGTCGACATCATTTCGGTGATCGACGGTATCGCGTTCCAGACCAACATCCTGGCGCTCAATGCCGCAGTCGAAGCGGCGCGGGCCGGCGAGCAGGGACGCGGCTTTGCGGTGGTGGCGGCGGAAGTGCGCAACCTGGCCCAGCGCAGTGCAGGCGCCGCCAAGGAAATCAAGGAGCTGATCGGCGACTCGGTCGCCAAGGTCAATGCCGGCAGCGCGCTGGTCGACGAGGCCGGCCTGACGATGGGGCAAATCGTGGAATCGGTGCGCAAGGTTGCCGACATCATGGTCGAGATCAGCGCGGCGAGCCAGGCACAAAGTGCCGGCATTGACGAGATTGGTCGCGCGGTTGTCAGCATGGACGAGATGACGCAGCAGAACTCTGCGCTGGTGGAGGAAGCGTCGGCCGCCGCCGAATCGCTGACGGACCAGACCAACCAGCTCAGCGTCGCGCTGAACGTATTCAAGCTGACCGGCGCCTCGGCGACAGTGCCGGCGCTGACGTACGGCTAATCTCACCCCGCGGCAACCTGGGGTCAGGTCTGACAATCGGACAAATCCACGGGGTCACTTGTGACAACGGACAAATCCGGCTGGTCCTGCTTCCGGCGTAGCATGTACATGCTACAAAACGGGCATTTTACGGACTGGAAGATCGCCCCGAAGCAAGCACCTTTATTACTGCTGGTTCTAGGAAGCTCCACTCTTATGGTGTTTGCTTAAGAGACCTGACCCCAGCGTCGGGGTGCGCGCTCGGACACTGGTCAAACTTGCAAGAGGCGCGCGAGTGCCTTAGAATCAAACGCTCTGCGGCCGCCACCTGGCGCCGGACTTTCTGGGCCTGGCCCGCTGCGATGTCCCCTGCGTTTTCATGCTGTTTTCCTGTCGGTGAGCCTTGAGTACCGTGCCCATCTGGGCGCTGGTCATCGCGCTCATCATCCTCATCCTGTGCTCGGGTTTTTTCGCCATGGCGGAAACGGCGTTGATGGCGGCCAACAAGTATCGGCTGCGCCACCTGGCCAAGCGCGGTCACCGCGGCGCCATCACGACCCTGTGGCTGCTGGAACGCACCGACAAGCTGTTGTCGGTGGTACTCATCGCCAATACCCTGATCAACGCCATGGCCACCGCGCTGGTGATCGCCATCGCCATCCTGCACTTCGGCCCCGGGGAAACCGTGCTCGTCATCGCTACCGCGGTGCTGGCCTTCCTGCTGATCGTGTTCGCCGAAGTGTCGCCGAAAGTGATCGGCGCCACCTATCCCGAGAAAATCGCGCTGGCCAGCAGCGTCGTGCTCAAGCCGCTGATGACGGCATTGCAGCCGGTGCTGTGGTTCGTCAACCTGTTCGTCACCATGGTTCTGAAGTTGTTGCGCATCAAGTCGGGCGGCAATGCCGACGAGCACCGCGTCTCGCCCGACGAGCTGCGCTCGATCGTGATGGAAGGCGGTAACTTCATTCCGCAGAAGCATAAAAGCATCCTGCTCAACCTGTTCGACCTGGAAACCATCTCGGTCGAGGACATCATGACCCCGCGCTCGCAGATCGAGGCACTGAACCTGGCGGTGCCGGTCGACGAGATCAAGCACCAGCTGACGACCTGCTATCACAACATGCTGCTGGTATACGAAGGCGAAATCAACCAGATCGTCGGCGTGCTGCACGTGCGCAAGGCGGTGGCGCTGCTGAACGAGGAGGACGAACTGACGGTCGAGCATTTCCGCGAACTGCTCAGCGCGCCCTATTACATCCCGCAAGACACCGGCGTGTTCACGCAGTTGCAGTATTTCCAGGAGAACAAGGAGCGGCTCGGCATCATCGTCGACGAATACGGCGAAGTGCAGGGCCTGGTCACGCTGGAAGACATCATCGAGGAAATGATCGGCGAGTTCACGACGTCGGTGCCGGGCGCGGCGCGCAGCGAATCGTTCAGCTGGGATGCGAATGGCGAATGCCTGCTGGAAGGATCGACCCCGCTGCGCGACATCAACAAGCGGCTCGACCTGGACTTCCCGGTAGACGGGCCGAAGACCCTCAACGGCCTGCTGCTGGAAGAGTTGCAGGAAATACCTGACGCCGCAATCAGTGTCAAAATCGGCAACTGTGTTATCGAAGTGATACAGGCGCAGAATCAGTCGATCAAGGTCGTCAAGCTGACGCGGCCGCCCGGCAAGCGTCCGGCCTGACCTGGCAACGCCGCGTCATCCGGCAGCATGCCATTTTGTCTACGTGGTATGCATGCCTCTTTCCTGCGACAAACCCTTTACAAAAATGATGCCCGGAGGCATGATCTGATGCAGTTTCGCCGAAACCGTCCGTCGTGGACCGGTGAATTTTTGTCCATCCTCCCTCCCAACCCCGCGCGCATATGGCAGCAGTGATCCCCAACACGGCTTCAGGCACTCCGATGTCGGGATTGGCGCGCGCGCTCACGCAAGCCGGTCGCCTCACCGCGGCGCAGGCCGATGCGCTGCAAAAGAAGGCGCTGGCCGACAAGGTGCTGTTCATCGACACCCTCGTTACCAGCGGCCTGATCGACTCGCGCGGGCTGGCGGCGTTCTGCGGCGAAACGTTCGGCTATCCGATCATGGACCTGGCCAGCTTCAACGTGTCGCTGCTGCCGCCGAAAGTGATCGACGACAAGCTGATGCAGGCGCAGCGGGTCATCGCGCTGGCCAAGCGCGGCAACAAGATGTCGGTGGCGATCTCGGACCCGACCAACCGCCAGGCACTCGACCAGATCAAGTTCCAGAGCGAAGCGTCGGTCGAACCGGTGATCGTGCCGCACGACGCTCTGCTGGCCTTGCTGGCGACGCTGGGCAAGAGCGCCGAGCAGAGCCTGCAGGACCTGGCCGGCGACGAGCAGGACATCGAGTTTGCCGACGACACCCCCGCCGCGGCTGTGCCCGAAGCGGGCAACGACATCGAAGACGCGCCGATCGTCAAGTTCCTCAACAAGATCCTGATGGACGCGATCAACCTGGGCGCGTCCGACATCCACTTCGAGCCGTTCGAAAAGTTCTACCGGATCCGCCTGCGCGTCGACGGCGTGCTGCGCGAACACGCCCAGCCGCCGATCACCATCCGCGACAAGCTGGTGTCGCGCATCAAGGTGCTCGCCAAGCTCGACATCTCCGAGAAGCGCGTGCCGCAGGACGGCCGCATGCGCCTGGTACTGTCGCCGGTGAAGACGATCGACTTCCGGGTCAGCACGCTGCCGACGCTGTTCGGTGAAAAAACCGTCATGCGTATTCTCGACGCCACGCAGGCCCAGATGGGCATCGACGCGCTCGGCTACGACCCGGACCAGAAAGAACTGCTGATGGAGGCGATCCAGCGGCCGTACGGCATGGTGCTGGTGACCGGCCCGACCGGTTCGGGCAAGACGGTGTCGCTGTACACCTGCCTGAACGTCATCAACAAGCCCGGCATCAACATCTCCACCGCGGAAGATCCGGCCGAGATCAACCTGCCGGGCGTGAACCAGGTCAACGTCAACGACCGCGCCGGCCTCACTTTCCCGGTCGCGCTCAAGTCGTTCCTGCGCCAGGATCCGGACATCATCATGGTCGGCGAGATCCGCGACCTCGAGACGGCCGACATCGCCATCAAGGCGGCGCAGACCGGCCACATGGTGTTTTCCACGCTGCACACCAACGACGCGCCGTCGACGTTGACGCGCCTGATGAACATGGGCGTGGCGCCGTTCAACATTGCCTCGTCCGTCATCATGATCACCGCGCAGCGCCTGACGCGCCGCCTGTGCACCTGCAAGCAGCCGGTCGAGACGAGCCGCGAGATCCTGCTGGCAGCGGGCTTTCGGCCGGAGGAACTCGAAGGCGGCTGGAAAGCGTATGGCCCGGTCGGCTGTGACCGCTGCCTCGGCGGTGGCTACAAGGGCCGCGTCGGCATCTACCAGATCATGCCGATCACGCCGGCCATCGAGCAAATTATTCTCGCCAATGGCAATTCGATGCAAATCGCGGCCCAGTCGGAACTGGAGGGCGTGAAGTCGCTGCGCCGTTCCGGCCTGATGAAAGTCAAGCAGGGGCTCACGAGCCTGGAAGAAGTGCTTGGCTGCACAAACGAATAGGAAAAATCATCATGGCAATCTCGACATCGAAAGCCGGCTCGGCACACATCAAGGAATCGGTCTACTCCTGGGAAGGCAAAGACAAGTCCGGCAAGACCGTGCGCGGCGAACTGCGCGCCGGCGGCGAGGCCATTGTCAACGTCACCTTGCGCCGCCAGGGCGTGATGGTCACCAAGATCAAGAAGAAGGTCTACCGCAGCGGCAAGAAAATCAGCGGCAAGGACATCGCGCTGTTCACCCGCCAGCTGGCAACGATGATGAAGGCCGGCGTTCCTCTGCTGCAATCGTTCGACATCGTCGGCAAGGGCCACGCCAATCCGTCGATGTCGAAGCTGATCATGGACCTGCGCTCGGACATCGAGACCGGCACCAGCCTGAACAACGCATTTCGCAAGTATCCGCTGTATTTCGACCCGCTGTTTTGCAACCTGGTCGGCGCCGGCGAGCAAGCCGGTATCCTGGAAGACCTGCTGACGCGCCTGGCCATCTACAAAGAGAAGACGCTGGCCATCAAGGCGAAGATCAAGTCGGCGCTGATGTATCCGGTGTCGATCCTGGCGATCGCGTTCGTGGTGACTGCCGTCATCATGATCTGGGTGGTGCCGGCGTTTAAATCGGTGTTTGCCAGCTTTGGCGCCAACCTGCCGGCGCCAACGCTGGTTGTGATGGGCATTTCCGAATTCTTCGTGCAATGGTGGTGGGCCATTTTCGGCATCATCGGCGGCACCATCTATTTCTTCTTCCAGGCCTGGCAGCGCTCGCTGAAGGTGCAGCGCTTCATGGACATCGCGCTGCTGAAGGCGCCGATTTTCGGCACCGTGATCCGCAAGGCGGCGATCGCGCGCTGGACGCGCACGCTGGCAACCATGTTTGCCGCCGGCGTGCCGCTGGTCGAAGCGCTCGACTCGGTCGGCGGCGCCGCCGGCAACGCGGTCTACCTCGACGCCACGCGCAAGATTCAAAATGAAGTTTCCACCGGCACCAGCCTGACGGTAGCGATGCAAAATGCCAACGTGTTCCCGAACCTGGTGACGCAGATGGTGGCGATCGGCGAAGAGTCGGGCGCGCTCGATTCCATGCTGAGCAAGGTCGCCGACTTCTTCGAGGAGGAAGTCGACGAAGCCGTCGCCGCGCTGTCGTCGCTGATGGAGCCGTTGATCATGGTCATTCTCGGCGTGCTGATCGGCGGCCTGGTGATTGCCATGTACCTGCCTATCTTCAAGCTCGGCTCGGTGGTTTAAAGCTTGTAAATCGCGTCGAACAAGCAAAAAACGCACCGCTATGGTGCGTTTTTCTTTTGCTGCGTGATCTTTCGCACCTTGCATATGCTCGTCACCACGACAATCAGTCTTGAGCAGACAGCCGCTGTCAGATGAGATAAAGTCGTGACGGGCCTTAGTCAGCCAGCAGCGGACATCTCAATTTGAAAGAATCCAAGGGGACGCCATGAACAAACAGATCATCCTCAACCTGCCCGTGAAGGACCTGGAAAAATCGAAGGCCTTCTTTTCCGCTCTCGGCTTTACCTTCGTTGCCCGATTTAGCGGAGAGAACGCAGCTTTCATGAACATCGTCGACGGCACCATCCAGGCCATGCTGACGTCCGAACCCTTCTTCCAGTCCCTGATCGACAAGCCCGTCGCGAATGCAAGAGAAGCGAATGAAGTCGTCATCTGCCTGAGTTGCGAAAGCCGGGAAGAGGTGGACAGCCTGATCGCCAAGGCCGTTGCCGCGGGTGGCCGCACCCCGCATCCTCCCGAAGACCACGGCTTTATGTATGACCAGGGCTTCGAGGATATCGATGGCCACCTGTGGAACCTGGTCTGGACGGCGTCAGAAGCTTGATACAACTTACGCACATGAGAAATCGGATTAATGTGCATGACCTGCCCGAGTTTGACCCGGCCCTTCATTTGGACAGTGCCGAATCGGCTTTGTCCCGAATAACGGCGGCAACCTTCAATCCACCGGCAACGCCGACCGGAACACTACCACCGGCACTTTTATGTATGCCAGCACCCTCTTGGTCGCCGCCCCCGCCGTGTTGAAGATGCTTGCGGTGCCCTCTAGCCTGTTTATCCTTCCATGCGTGGTCGCAAGGCGGTCGCACCAAAAAAATGTTCTTTAGAGGATAACCAGAGTCCGTACGTTTAGGCGGCAAAGTGAGGAACCCGATGAGGAAGATAAATGCTTGCCGAAAGCAATACGCCGCCTTCCTGCGGGTTGTCATGCTTCTCTCGATCACATCGTGCGCCGATCAGAGTTTGCGATTCAGTTTCAGCGAAGGATGATTGGTATCGAAACTTACGCCGGATGAACTGTCAAAAACAATAGCTGAGCTGGAAAATGTTGATGAGAAAAATCTCCCACCTGGCATGTCCGGAGGAGTGATGATACAGGGGCAATTGGCCGCCCGTTTGCCCAATGATAGGTTCGGGCAAACTGTTTGGCCGCGCACTACAGAATATTTACTGCCCAGCTTGATGGCCGCTTTTATATATGGAACGGGATGGTCATCAGCCTGCAACGCGCGTCAGTACACGATTGACTCCCTGTAATCGGTCGATTACACTACCTCATGCCTTCGGTCCGGCTCCTACCAGAGTTTTCAAACTGGCTCGACAACATTCAAGACACGCGCGTCCGAGATGCGGTGGTTGCCCGAATCAAACGACTGCAGCATGGTTTGTTGGGCGATATAGAACCTATTGGTGAGTCTGTATCGGAGATTCGCATCCACCTTGGGGCGGGCTGGCGTATTTATATTACTCAGCGGAGCGGGGAGGTTGTGGTATTGCTTGCGGGCGGCTCGAAGCGCACGCAGAAACGCGACATCATCCGCGCTAAAAAACTCGCTGCACTTCTGGAGTAAGGCTATGAGCAAAGCAGATCGACACATTAACGTAGCGGACCTTCCTGAGTTCGATGCCGCCTTGTACCTGGACAGCCCCGAGTCAATCGCCGCCTATCTGACGGACATCCTGGCGGCTGGAGACGCTTCCCTGCTGGCGTCTGCCTTGGGCGATATCACTCGCGCGCGTGGCATGACGGAGGTAGCGAAATCTGCCGGCATCACGCGCGAGGCGCTTTACAAGGCGTTGCGTCCTGAGAGCGCGCCTCGTTTCGACACAATCAATCGGGTGTGTACCGCGCTCGGAGTGCGCCTGGTCGCCGAGCCGCTTCCCAACTAACCGACCAGGCAGCGGCGGCCAGCGCCTCAATCCACCGGCAGCGCCGGGCGGAATACCACTACCGGCACCTTCGCATACGCCAGCACCTTCTGCGTCTGGCTGCCGGCGATCAGCTTGCTCAGCCCGCGCCGCCCGTGCGATGCCATGAAGATCGCGTCGCAGCCGTACTCCGCGGCGGCGCGGATAATTTCCTCGTACGGCAGGAACGACAGCGAGGTGTGCGTCTCGCACTTGACGCCGCCCGCCCGCGCAACACTGGCGACCGCATCGACCGTCTCCTGTGCCACCCGCTGCATCTCGGCGCTGTCGATCGCCGGATCGATCAGCATCGCGCCATCGACCGCCGGCAGCAGCGGATACGGCTGCGCCACCGAGAACGCCACCAGGGTCGCGCCGGCCACGCGGGCATAGTCGACTGCTTCGGCGATCGCCTTGCCGGCCAACTCCGAGCCGTCGGTCGGTACCAGGATTTTCTTCCACATGATTGTTGCTCCTAATGGGACATCAAGACCGGGATGGTCATCGCCGCCAGCACGGTCTGCGTCGCACCGCCCAGCAACACTTCGCGAAAACGGGTGTGGCCGTAGCCGCCCATCACCATCAGGTCGGCGCCAAGGTCGGCCGCCAGCGATAGCAGCGCGTTGCCGACATCGATGTCGGTCTCTCCGGCGCGTACCTCGACATTGACGCCGTGGCGCGCAAGATACAGCGCGATGTCGGCGCCGGCCAGGCGCGGCTCGTCGCCGGCGTTGAACACGGCCAGCGTCGTTGTGCAGGCACGCCGCAGCAACGGCAGGCTGTTCGCTACCGCACGGCTGGCCGGCAGGCTCTCGTCCCACGCCACCAGCGCATGCTCGCCGAAGGTCGCAGCGGCGTTGGCGTAGGGCACCACCAGCAGCGGGCAGGCGCTGTTGAGCATCACGTATGCGGGCAATCCGGAGTCGAGGCGAGCGACCGGATCGTCGCGATCGAACTGGCTTACCACTACCAGGTCGGCATAGCGCGCCTGCTGCACCAGCGCGCCGGCGGCGGCGTCGTCGACCAGACGCTGCTCGAACGACAGGCCGGCGCAGGTCCCGGCAATGGCGTCGAAGCGCGCCAGCGCGTCGTTGGCCTTGTCGACCAGCACGTCGACCTGGGCGGCGAGCACGGTGCGTGCCAGATCAACCGTGGCGCCATGATAAATAGAGCGCGAGATGCCGGTCATGGCCGCGCCGATCAGGTGAGCGTTGTTGTCGGCTGCAATCTTTGCGGCGAGGGCAATGCGGGCCGGGGCATGCACTGACTGGTCGACATGGACGAGGATAGTTTTGTACGACATGCGACTCCCTGTTGTTGGACGGGCAACCAGGTCCATTGCCAATACTTGCAGTTTGTCAGTTCGTCACCAAGATATCCTTGATGCACGTCAAGCCAATGCGGGCATTTTCGTAGGTGACTCAAAGCAAGAAGGTCCAAATTTCAGCGCTTTGATTTGCCAGACGACGGGGATCGCGTCTATGATAAGTTATTCCTGCGATGCAACATGCATCGCAGCGCTATGCCCCTATGTTGGAGTGTTATGCTTCCGGAAACTCTTTTGTTCGCAGCGCCCGGTTCGCTCGGAGCAGCCCTGGCCGCCGGCCTGTTCGGATTGCTCATCGGCAGCTTCCTGAATGTCGTCATCTACAGGATCCCGAAGATGATGCAGCGTGAATCGGACAACTACGTGGCGCACGAAAGCGGCAAGGAGTTGCCGTACCAGGACAAGTTCAACTTGATGGTGCCGCGCTCGGCCTGCCCGCATTGCGGCCACCAGATTACGGCACTTGAAAACATCCCGGTGATCAGCTACCTGGCGCTCGGCGGCAAGTGCAGTGCCTGCAAGGCGCCGATTTCGATGCGCTACCCGGCCATCGAACTGGTCGCCGGCCTGCTTTCTGCTTTGCTGGTATGGCAATTCGGCAGCGGCTGGACCGGCCTGGCCACGCTCGGCTTCGGTTACGCATTGCTGGCAATGACCGCGATCGACTTCGACACCCAGCTGCTGCCCGACGACCTGACCTTCCCGCTGCTGTGGGCCGGCCTGCTGATCAACCTGAACGGCACGTTTGCGCCGCTGCAAGACGCGGTCATCGGCGCCGCCGCCGGCTACCTGGTGCTGTGGGCAATCTACTGGCTGTTCAAACTGGCGACCGGCAAGGAAGGAATGGGCTATGGTGATTTCAAGCTGCTGGCCGCGCTCGGCGCGTGGCTCGGCTGGACCATGCTGCCGACCATCATCTTGATTTCGTCGGCGGTCGGCGCGGTGGTCGGCATCTGCCTGATCGTATTTACCAGGCATGGCCGCGAGAAGCCGATCCCGTTCGGGCCTTACCTGGCCGCGGCCGGCCTGATCGCGCTGCTGTACGGCACCCCGATCGCCGCCTACACCAACCGCCTCATCGGCTAAGGCGATGCCGGCCGGCGAGGAACACATGGACACACGGCACGCTCCCTTGTTGCACATCGGCCTGACCGGCGGCATCGGCTGCGGCAAGACCACCGTCGCCAACATGTTCGCCGCGCTCGGCGCCAGCATCGTCGACACCGACCTGATCGCCCATTCGATGACGGTGCCTGGCGGGCCGGCGATGGCCGCAATCGGCGCCGCATTTGGCGAGCGATACATCACGCCCGACGGCGCGCTCGACCGCGCTGCGATGCGCGCGCTGGTGTTCTCCGACCCTGCCGCCAAGGTGCGTTTGGAGGGCATCCTGCACCCGCTGATCCGCGCCGCCGCCGAGGCTGAAGCGGCCGCGGCGCGAGGCAGTTATGTGATCTTCGTCGTGCCGCTGTTAATCGAATCGGGCAGCTGGCAAGGCCGCGTGGCGCGCGTGCTGGCGATCGACTGCTCGGAGGCGACGCAAATATCGCGCGTGATGGCCCGCAATGGCTTGCAAGAAGCGCAAGTGAAGGCCATCATGGCGGCACAGTTCACGCGGCAGCAACGCCTGGCGGCCGCCGCCGACGTCATCGTCAACGACGACGGCATCGCCGCCCTCGCCCCCCAGGTAGAGGCCTTGCACCAGGTTTATATGGCAATTTCGGCCAGAATGGCCGGAATACCAATGCAGCGTTTGTAATTTTGCGCCGCTTGGGTCAGAATCACGTGATTCTTCGCCAGCCTAAATAAAGGGATGTCATTTTGATCGTCTACGAATACCCTTTCAACGAGCGCATACGCACGTTGTTGCGGCTGGAAGACTTGTACGAAAAATTTAAGTTCTTTGTTCATCAAGAACATGCGATGCAACACCACGTCGCCCTGTCCACCATTTTCGACATGCTCGAAGTGGCCGGCCGCGCCGACCTCAAATCCGACCTGCTGCAAGAACTGGAACGGCAGAAGCAAAGCCTGCTGAGCTACCGCTCGAATCCGAACGTGGCCGCCGAGATGCTCGACGCCGTGCTCGCCGAACTGGAGGGCGTCAGCGCCAGCCTGGTGTCGGCGCAGGGCAAGACCGGCCAGAACGTGCGCGACAACGAGTGGCTGATGAGCATTCGCGGCCGCACCATAATCCCTGGCGGCGCCTGCGAATTCGATTTACCCTCGTATTACGCCTGGCAGAAGCGGCCGGCCGAGCAGCGCTACAACGACATCGTCACGTGGTTCGCGCCGCTGGCGCCGCTGTTCGACGCGCTGGCGCTGGTGCTGCGCCTGCTGCGCGACTCCGGCGGCCCGGTCAAGATGATCGCCAGCGCCGGCAGCTACCAGCAAATGCTGCAGGGAAAGGTGTACCAGATGCTGCGCCTGACGCTCGATGAAAGCCTCGGCGCCATCCCCGAAATATCGGCCAATAAATACATGTTGTGGGTTCGCTTTACGACCCAGGGCGGCGACCTCAAGCCGAAGCCGCTGGAAGACGACGTACCGTTCGAACTCACGCTGTGCAACTTTTAAGATGTGAGTGAATTGCCATGACCGTAGTAGCCTGCCCCACCTGTGCCAGAAGAGTCGAATGGACTGAGGCCAACAAGTACCGCCCGTTTTGTTCCGAGCGCTGCAAGCAGATCGACCTGGGCGCCTGGGCCGAAGAGAAGTTCGTGATTCCCGGCGGCGCACCCACCGATCCGCTGGACGATCCACTGGCGGACCACTGACCCCGACCGGACGACTTACGCGGTCACGCCCTGCGGCACGAAGATCGGCTTGTTCGAGCGGCCGTAGCGGTCCATGAACAGCCCTTCCAGTCCGATCTCCGGCTGCTTGCCCGACACCAGGTCGGCCAGCACGCGCGCGGAGCCGCACGCCATCGTCCAGCCGAGCGTGCCGTGGCCGGTATTGAGGAACAGGTTGCCAAACGGCGTTGGCCCCATCACCGGCGTGCCGTCCGGCGTCATCGGCCGCAGGCCGCACCAGAACTCCGCCTTCGATGTGTCGCCGCCCTTCGGAAACAGGTCGCTCACCGAGTGCTCCAACGTGTCGCGCCGCGCCTGGTGCAGGCTCAGATCGTAGCCGGCGATTTCAGCGGTGCCGCCAACCCGGATGCGGTCGCCCAGGCGCGTGATCGCCACCTTGAACGTCTCGTCCATCACCGTCGACTCCGGCGCGCCGGCAGCGTCGACGATCGGGATCGTGATCGAATAGCCCTTGACCGGATAGACCGGAATGCGGATGCCCACCTGGCGCAGCAGCAGCGGCGAATAGCTGCCCAGCGCCAGCACGAACGAATCAGCTTTCAGCTGGCCCTTGTCGGTCACCACGCCGGTGATGCGCTCGCCCTCGACGACCAGGCGCTGGATGTCGACGCCGTGACGGAACTTGACGCCCAAGCCTTCGGCCATCTGCGCCAGGCGCTGGGTGAACTTGAAGCAGTCGCCGGTCTCGTCGCCGGGCAGCTGCAGGCCGCCGACAAACTTGCCGCGCACGTTCGACAGCGCCGGTTCGACCTGCTCGCAGCCCTGCGGGTCGAGCAGCGAATACGGCACGCCGTAGCGCTTGAGCACCGCGATGTCGGCAGCCGATCCGTCGAGCTGCTTCTGGGTGCGAAACAGCTGCAAGGTGCCCTGCGAGCGCTCATCGTAGGCGATGCCGGTATCGGCGCGCAGCTCGACGAGGCAATCGCGCGAGTACTCGGCCAGGCGCACCATGCGGCCCTTGTTGATCTCGTAGCTCTTCTGGTTGCAGTTGGCCAGCATCTGGAACATCCAGCGCCACATCTCGGGGTCGAACGCCGGGCGCACCACCAGCGGGCTATGCTGCATCAGCAGCCATTTGACGGCCTTCATCGGCACGCCGGGACCGGCCCACGGCGCCGAATAGCCGGGCGAGACTTCGCCGGCGTTGGCGAAACTGGTTTCCATACCGGCGGCCGGCTGGCGGTCGATGACGGTCACTTCATGGCCAGCCCTGGCCAGGTAATAGGCCGACGTGGTGCCGATGACGCCACTACCCAAGACGATTATTTTCACTGCAAGTCCTTGTGCAAATTTAGAGAGCGGACGAGGCCGAAGCCGGCAGGATCGCCGCCGGGGTATCGCATCCATCGTCCGACGCGCCGACCGACGGATAAGTCGGATAGCGCACCTGGTCCAGCCATTCCAGCAGGGGGATCGTTGCCGGCAGCAGCGGCGCCACGCCGACCGCGCCCTGCCACGCAAAGGCCTGCCCCTCCAGGCTTTGCGGTTCGCCGCGCCATGCGCGGCTGATGAAAAAATGCAGTCGTACGTGGGCGTGTTCGTACACGTGTTCGATGCCGCACCACTCGTCGGCGCTGATAACGTCGAGTCCCAGCTCCTCGACAAATTCGCGCTGCAGCGCGGCGAACAGCTCCTCGCCCGCTTCGACTTTCCCGCCCGGGAATTCCCAGTAGCCGGCGTACGGTTTGCCGGCCGGGCGCTGGCCGAGCAGGACGTCGCCGTTCGGCTGCATCAGGATGCCGACGACGACATCGATCGGGCCGGCCTTCGCCTCATGCATCGGGCAGCTTCCCGGCGTGATCCTTGGCGAACTGCCAGGCGACCCGGCCTGAACGCGAGCCGCGCTGCAGCGCCCAGCGCAGCGCATCGGCGCGCGCCGCCTCGATCTGCGCGGCGTCGCAGCCGAACGTGCCGAGCCAATGGGCGACGATGTCGAGGTAGTCGTCCTGCTTGAACGGGTAGAACGACAGCCACAGGCCGAAGCGCTCCGACAGCGAGATTTTTTCCTCCACCGTTTCGCCCGGATGCAGGTCGCCGTTGTCGTCCGACTTGTAGCTGGCGTTGTCCGACATCCGCTCCGGCATCAGGTGGCGCCGGTTCGACGTCGCGTAAATGAGCACGTTGTCCGACTGCGCAGAGATCGAGCCGTCCAGCGCCACCTTGAGCGCCTTGTAGCCGCTCTCGCCCTCTTCGAACGACAAGTCGTCGCAAAAGATGATGAAGCGCTCGGGCCGGCCGGCAACCAGGTCGACGATGTCGGTCAGCTCGGCCAGGTCGGCCTTGTCGACTTCGATCAGGCGCAGGCCGTCGCCCGCAAACTGGTTCAGGCACGCCTTGATCAGCGACGACTTGCCGGTGCCGCGCGCGCCGGTCAGCAGCACGTTGTTGGCCGGGCGCTTTTGCACGAACTGGCGCGTATTCTGCTCGATCTGCAGTTTCTGGTTGCCGATGTTATGCAGGTCCGACAGCGTGATGGTCGAGGCATGCATGACCGGCTGAAGGAAGCCGCTGCCGCCGCGCTTTTTCCAGCGGAACGCGAAGCTGCGCTTCCAGTCCGGCTCGCGCGGGATGGCCGGCGGCAGCACGCCTTCGACGCGCAGCAGCAGTGCTTCGGCGCGCAGCAGGAATTGTTCGAGCGGCGTCATGGCGTTACGAGCGGTAGTCGGCGTTAATCGTCACGTATTCGTGCGACAGGTCGCAGGTCCACACCGTAGCGGCGGCATCGCCGCGGCCGAGCGTGACGCGCACCGTGATTTCGCTTTGCTTCATGACGCGCTGGCCGTCCGCTTCCTGGTAGTCCGGATTGCGGCCGCCGTTCTTGGCCACCCAGACGTCGTCGAGGTACATATCGAGCTTGGACACATCGAGGTCGTCGACGCCGGCGTAGCCGATCGCCGCCAGGATGCGGCCAAGGTTCGGGTCGGAGGCGAAGAACGCGGTCTTGACCAGCGGCGAGTGGGCGATCGAGTAGGCGATCTTGCGGCACTCGTCGACGCTGCTTCCCTCTTCCACCGTGATGGTGATGAACTTGGTCGCGCCCTCGCCGTCGCGGATGATCTGCTGCGCCAGGTTGCGGGCGATATCGGTGACGGCATCCCGCAGCGCGGCGTAGTGCGGCGAGGCGACGTCGTCGACTTCGAGGTTGCCGGCGCCGGTGGCGATCAGCATGAACGAGTCGTTGGTCGAGGTGTCGCCGTCGATGGTGATGCAGTTGAACGACTGGTCGGCGGCGTGGCGCACCAGCTGCTCGAGCACCGGCTGCGCCACCTTGGCGTCGAACGCCAGATAGCCCAGCATGGTGGCCATGTTCGGCTTGATCATGCCGGCGCCCTTGCTGATGCCGGTCATGGTGACGGTGTGGCCGCCGATGGTGATGGTGCGCGACGCAGCTTTTGGCTGGGTATCGGTGGTCATGATCGCTTCGGCCGCGTTGAACCAGTTGTCCTGCTTCAGGTTCGCGATAGCGGCCGGCAGACCGGCGACGATTTTCTCGACCGGCAGCGGTTCGAGAATCACGCCGGTCGAAAACGGCAGCACCTGCTGCGGCTCGCAGCCGAGCAGCCTGGCCAGCGCGGCGCACGTCTCGTGCGCTTTCGCCAGGCCCGATTCGCCGGTGCCGGCGTTGGCGTTGCCGGTGTTGACCACCAGCGCGCGGATCGGCGCGCCGCCGGCCGTCACTGCCGCCAGGTTCGCCTTGCTGACCTGGACCGGCGCGGCGCAGAAGCGGTTCTTGGTGAACACGCCGGCGACCGTGGCGGTGGCGGCCAGCGTCATCACCAGCACGTCCTTGCGGTTCGGCTTCTTGATGCCGGCTTGGGCGAAGCCGATGTCGATGCCGGCGACCGGTTTCAGGTCGGCGGCGACGGGCAGGGGGGAATTGACGGCCATGGCGGGTATCCAACGGTTAAATTCGAAGCCGCTATTGTACCGCCTGCATTCGCAAAGGCCAGCGACGCTTGTTCTTCTGTCCATCACTTTCGCGCGGTGCGGATTAACCCTAACGAATCGATGCTGCCGCCACAGAAAAGCTGGGGTCAGGTCTGACATTCGGACATTCCTGCCTAGTTTTGCCGTACCCCATGCACGTGCGGCCCAACCGCCGGGTTAAAACTTGCCATCCGGCCATTCCTTTCGCTCGAAAGGCGAGACTGATGGCAACGAAATGTCCGAATGCCAGACCTGACCCCAGACAGATGTCCGAATGTCAGACCTGACCCCAGCATTGGATGGATGGATTGCTTGTCAAAAAGCAAAGCCGGTCTGGGTTGTCGTAGCAAAATTGGCAGCGGGATGCTACCGAGGACGCCGATCATGACCTGGCTGGATAATTCGAGAATACTGGCGATCTTCGCGGTCGTGTTCCTGCACGTGGCGGCGATCGTCGTCACCGGCACCGAGATCGGCTCGCTGTACTGGTGGGCCGGCAACCTGTACGACTCGGCCCTGCGCTGGTGCGTGCCGGTGTTTGTCATGATCAGCGGCGCCCTGCTGCTCAATCCGGCCAAGGCGGAGGACATCAAAACCTTCTACGCCAAGCGCGCCTCGCGCATCGTCGCACCGCTGGTTTTCTGGTCGCTGGTGTACCTGGCGTGGAACGCGCTCAAGACCAGCATGGCCGGCAACCAGTTCGCGCCAATCTCGCTTCTGCGCGGGCTGGCGTCGGGCAAGCCGCACTACCACATGTGGTTCCTCTACATGATCGTGGTGCTGTACCTGTTCACGCCGTTCTTCAGGATGATCACGCGCTCGGCCACCCGCGCCGAAATCGGCACCATCACGTTCCTCTCGTTCGCCATCGCCGCCCTCAATTCGGTCGTCACCGCGTTGTACCCATCGGGACCGAGCCTGTTCGCGAACTGGTTCCTCGCGTATATCCCCTACTTTTTCCTCGGCTACCTGATCACCATCACCGACGTGCGTGCCCCGCGCGCGATGCTGTGGACCACGCTGGTGCTGACGATCGCCGCCACTGCGGCCGGCTGCCGGCTGCTGGCGCACTACCGGTCGCTCGACGCCGGGCTGTATTTTTATAACTACCTGAGCATTACCGTCATCCCGATGTCGATCAGCGTGATGGTTCTGCTTAAAGAATGGAACAAGCCGTTCATCAGCAGCGAAGCGGCGCGCACGCTGTCGCGCTTGACCCTCGGCGTGTACCTGATCCACCCGATCATTTTCGAAACACTGAGCGATTTTGTCGTCAAGCCCTGCGACTACCAGCCGGCGCTCGCGGTACCTCTGCTGACCATCACGGTGTATGCGAGCTCGCTGGCGGTAGCATGGGCGATCGCGAAAACGCCGTGGATGAATCGGACGATATGAGCCTCGCCTGGGCGACGCGCACCGCCGCCTCAACCATCTGCGCACGCGGGAAATCGTTGCGGTTGACACCCAGCAGCCGCGCCGTGGGCAGCGCCAGCGCGATCGCGAAATGGTCGGCGTTGGCGTAGGCGAGCAGTGCGCCGCGCGGCAGGACGGCGTCGGAGTAGATCATCTGGCCATCGTTGCGGCGGTCGATCGGCGCCAGGCGGCGCTGGAAAACCGAAAACACCGACGACATGCGCGCCGGCGTCGGCAGCCCGACAATCGAAAAATACAGCGGCTTGGCGGGCAGCCGGTGCGTCGCCAGCCAGTTGGCGCGGTACTCGCGCGTCAGGGTACGCACGGCGCCGCCATCGCTTTGTGCGCACCGGCCCACCGGCAGGCGCGCGGCGGTGGCGTCGTACAGCCGCACCATGCGATCGGCTGCATGCGAACCCTTGACCACGCCGGCCACGCTGATGAAGGCGCCGACGTTGTCCGCCATGTCCGGATAGGCCGCCAGCGCGGTCATCGTGTCGGCCACGCCCTTCGAGTAGGCGACGATCACCAGCTGCAAGTCCGGCATCGCCGCGCGCTCGCCGGCGACGTGCGCGCGGATGATGGCGGCGTTGGCCTCGGCGCTGGCGCGCCCCAACACCGGCGCATGGCTGACGCGGTAACCGACGGCGCGCAGGCGCGTCGCGGCGTCGCCGAAGGTCGGCACGGAGGGCAGGCATTCGCCGAACAGGCCGCCGACCATCACGACATTCACCGCCGGCGCGCTGCCGATTGGCGGCGTGTCGACCACGGCCGCGGCCTCGTCGGGAAAGCGGCGCAGCCTGTCGCTGCAATCGGCGCCAGGATCGTCGCGCTGCATCACGGCGCAGAACACGGCGCGGTATTCGGCACGGGCATCGGCGACAGGGGCAACCGGCGGCGCAGCCGCACAAGCGACATGCGCGGCCCACCACAGCACCATCGCCGCTGCCGTGAGAATCGTTCGTGATACGGCCATGCCTTTCCTCTCTAAACACTTCGCCAAGTTCAGCATGGATCCCTGCTTGCGCCAGGATGACGTGCTCGCGGGCGAACGAAAAAAAAGCGGCGGGGTTTTCACCCTGCCGCTCTTTTCAAGTGCGCGCCGCCTTAAGCGAGCTTGCCATGGCACGCCTTGAACTTCTTGCCGCTGCCGCAAGGACATGGGTCGTTGCGGCCGACCTTGACGCCCATATAGCCTTCTTCGGCCGGCGCAGCGCTTGGCGCCGCTGTCGGCGCCAGCAGTTCCTCGGGCGCCGCGTTCGGGTTGAAGTCGGCGTGCTGGAAGTTGAGGTTCTCGACGTGCGCCTGCTGCGCCGCGATGGCCGCTTCGGCCGCGTCGATCTCGTCGCGCGACTGGATCCGCACCGTCATCACCATCCGCACTACTTCGTTCTTGATCTGGTCGAGCATGCTGCCGAACAGTTCGAACGCTTCGCGCTTGTATTCCTGCTTCGGGTTCTTCTGCGCGTAACCGCGCAGGTGGATACCCTGGCGCAGGTGGTCGAGCGCGGCGAGGTGCTCGCGCCAATGGCTGTCGACGCTTTGCAGCATGACGTTGCGCTCGAAACCGCCGAACGATTCCTTGCCGACGACAGCGATCTTGGCATTGTACGAGTCGTCCGCGGCCGCCAGCACCTTCTCGAGGATGTCGTCGTCGGTGACGTTCTGGTCGTTGGCGAGCATCTGCTGCAGCGGCACGTCGAGGTTCCACTCGCCGGCCAGCGTTTTTTCCAGCGCCGGGATGTCCCACTGCTCTTCGACCGATTCGGCCGGCACGTGGGCGCGCACGACGTCCTGGAAGACGCCCACGCGCAGCGAGCCAATCAGCTCGGAAATGTCGGTCGTCTCCAGCAGTTCGTTACGCTGGGTGTAGATCACCTTGCGCTGGTCGTTGGCGACGTCGTCGTACTCGAGCAGCTGCTTGCGGATGTCGAAGTTGCGCGCCTCGACCTTGCGCTGCGCCGATTCGATCGAGCGCGAGACGATGCCCGCTTCAATCGGTTCGCCTTCCGGCATCTTCAGGCGGTCCATCACGGCGCGCACGCGGTCGCCCGCGAAGATGCGCAGCAGCGCGTCGTCGAGCGACAGGTAGAAGCGCGACGATCCCGGATCGCCCTGGCGCGCCGAACGGCCGCGCAACTGGTTGTCGACGCGGCGCGATTCGTGGCGCTCGGTGCCGATGATGTGCAGGCCGCCGGCATTGACGACGTGGTCATGCAGCGACTGCCATTCGTCGCGCAGCTTGTGCGACTGCGCTTCTTTTTCCGATTCCGGCAGGGCGATGTTCTCTTCGATCAGCTGGATCTGCTTTTCGACGTTACCGCCCAAAACGATGTCGGTACCGCGGCCGGCCATGTTGGTGGCGATGGTGATCATCTTCGGACGACCCGCCTGCGCGATGATTTCCGCTTCGCGTGCATGCTGCTTGGCGTTGAGGACATTGTGTTCGAGATTGGCGCCGGTCAGGATACCGGACAGCAGTTCGGAGTTCTCGATCGACGTGGTGCCGACCAATACCGGCTGGCCGCGCTCGTAGCAGTCGCGGATATCGACCAGCATGGCGCCGTACTTTTCTTGCGCCGACTTGTAGACCTGGTCCTGGCGATCGACGCGCTTGGACGGACGGTTCGGCGGAATCACCACCGTCTCGAGGCCGTAGATCTCCTGGAACTCGTACGCTTCGGTGTCGGCGGTACCGGTCATGCCGGACAGCTTGGCGTACATGCGGAAGTAGTTCTGGAACGTGATCGAGGCCAGCGTCTGGTTCTCGTTCTGGATCTTCACGCCCTCTTTGGCTTCGACCGCCTGGTGCAGGCCGTCGGACCAGCGGCGGCCGGTCATCAGGCGGCCGGTGAATTCGTCGACGATCACCACTTCATCGTTCTGCACCACGTAATGGGTGTCCTTGTGGTACAGCGCGTGGGCGCGCAGCGCCGCGTACAGGTGGTGGATCAGGGTGATGTTGGCGGCGTCGTACAGCGAAGCGCCTTCCGGCAGCAGACCCATTTTGGTCAGGATCGCTTCGGCGTTCTCGTGGCCCGCTTCGGTCAGCAGCACCGAATGCGCCTTCTCGTCCTTGGTGTAGTCGCCCGGGACTTCGACGACGCCTTTGCCGTCAGGCGTTTCTTCGCCGATCTGCATCGTCAGCATGCCCGGCACTTCGTTGATCTTGTGGTACAGGTCCGTGTGGTTCTCGGCCTGGCCGGAGATGATCAGCGGGGTGCGCGCTTCGTCGATCAGGATCGAGTCGACTTCATCGACGACGGCGAAGTTGAGCGAACGCTGCACGCGCTCGCGCGCTTCGTAGACCATGTTGTCGCGCAGGTAGTCGAAGCCGAATTCGTTGTTGGTGCCGTAGGTGATGTCGGCGGCGTAGGCGGACTGCTTGGTGTCGTGGTCCATCTGCGACAGGTTCACGCCGGTCGTCAGGCCCAGCCAGCTGTACAGGCGGCCCATCCACTCGGCATCGCGCTGCGCCAGGTAGTCGTTGACGGTGATGACGTGCACGCCCTTGCCCGACAGCGCGTTCAGGTACGTCGGCAGGGTCGCCATCAGCGTTTTGCCTTCGCCCGTGCCCATCTCGGCGATCTTGCCGTAATGGAGGACCATGCCGCCGATCATCTGGACGTCGAAGTGGCGCATCTTGAGCACGCGCCGGGCCGCCTCGCGGCATACCGCGAACGCTTCGGGCAACAGGTCGTCGAGCGATTCGCCCTTCGCGATGCGGTCCTTGAATTCAGGTGTCTTGGCCTGGAGCTCAGCGTCGGACAGCTTTTCGATCTGAGGCTCGAGCGCGGAAATCTCGCGCACCGTCTTTTGATATTGCTTGAGCAGCCGCTGGTTGCGGCTACCGAAAATCTGGGTCAGTAATGACATGCTTGAATTCTTGAAAAATGCGCCGCGAAAAAGAGCCTGAATGTTATCAAATAGATACGCATCCAAAGCCGACTATGGCAAAAAGACAGTGATTTTATCATGCGATGTCGCCACACTTGGGGTTATCGGCCCGGATAACAAGTGCGTGCGGTAAAACAATGTTATCAAATTGTACCGCCCCGGCGCCAATCGCCCGTCGGCGGCCCAGCTGTGATATGTTGCGCCTCATGCGGTTCAATTCCCACAATCAAGGCATCGGCCATATCTACGGCACCAAGTCGCGGCAGACGTCCGTTGGCGCCACCAGCTTCCTGAGCGGCAACGCCAGGATGGCCAGCCTGCTGCCGGCGGCGATGCGCATGGCCAGCCTGCAAAAGGACTGCGCCGCCGCCCTGGCGCCGATGTTTGGCACCTGCGACGTGCTGTCGTTCGAGGACGCCCAGCTGGTGCTGGCGACGCCGACTTCGGCCGTCGCTGCCAAACTCAAGCAGCAGGTGCCAAAGCTGCAGGCGGCGCTGCAAAAGCGCGGCTGGCAAATCAATCATATACGCCTGAAGGTGCAGGTCACGCGCAGCATCCCTCCGGTGGTGCACACGCGCCAGCTGGACTTCCCGCCAACGGCGGTGGCGGCATTCGAGGAGCTCGGCAACACGCTGCCGGAAAACGCCCAGAATGCGTCGCTGATCGCGGCGATCAAGGCGATGGCGGCCAGGCGGCGCTAGGTCTTCCTTGTCGGGCCGGCGCTAGACCGGGGTCTGACCCCATCGGACTCGGCGTCCCCGTCAAACCCCGGAAGCAAAACTCAACCCGCGCTTACGTCAGCGCCCACTCGCGCGCCATCTGGCGCACGTACGACGCCGGCGCCGTGCCGGGCGCGTCGAACGAGACGATTTCATAGGCATCCGGCCGCGCCAGCAATTCGAGCAGCAGCAGGTTGTTCAGCGCGTGGCCCGACTTGTGGGCGTGGTAGCTGGCCAGCAGCGGATGGCCGACCAGGTACAGGTCGCCGATGGCGTCGAGGATCTTGTGGCGCACGAATTCGTCCTCGTAGCGCAGCCCGTCCGTATTGAGGATGCGGTACTCGTCCATCACGATGGCGTTTTCCAGCGAGCCGCCGCGCGCCAGGCCCATACCGCGCAGGCTCTCGACGTCCTGCATGAAGCCGAAGGTGCGCGCGCGCGCGACATCGTGCACGTACGAGACGTCGCCGAAATCGACCAGCGCGCGCTGGGTCGTGCCGTCCACTGCGGGATGGTTGAATTCGATGTAGAAGTCGAGCTTGAAGCCGTCGTGCGGCGACAGGCGCGCCCACTTTTCGTTGTCGCCGCTGCCCTGGCGTACTTCGACGTCTTTCAGCACGCGGATGAATTTTTTCGCCGCGCCCTGCTCCTGCACGCCGGCCTGCTGCAGCAGAAAGACGAACGACGACGCCGAGCCGTCCATGATCGGGATCTCTTCGGCCGAGACGTCGACGTACAGGTTGTCGATGCCAAGGCCGGCGCAGGCGGACATCAGGTGCTCGACGGTGGAGACGCGCGCCTTGTCCTTGATGAGCACCGAGGCCATGCGGGTGTCGCCGACCACGCCGGCGCTGGCGGGAAACTCGACCACCGGGTCGAGGTCGACGCGGCGAAACACGATGCCGGTGTCGACCGCCGCCGGACGCAAGGTCAACTCGACCTTGGTACCGGAGTGCAATCCGACGCCGATCGTGCGCACCAGCTGCTTGATGGTTCGTTGTTTTAACATGCAGCGATTATATCCAAGTTGGATGACCGACGCTCAGCCTTACGGGTGTTCCGCTTCGGCGTGGACCCGCTCGTGGCGGATCAGGTAGATGCCGCTGCCGATGATGATCGCCGCGCCGATTAATGTGTAGTAATCGGGCAGCACGCGCCACAGCAGCCAGTCGAGGCCCACGCCCCATGCCAGCGCCGAATACTCGAACGGCGCCACTTTCGACGTCTCGCCCGAGCTGAATGCCGCGGTGATGGCCAGCTGGCCGATGAAACCGGTGACGGCCAGGCCGCACAGCAGCAAGGTGTGCTCGGCGCGCAGCGGCACCCAGTTCGGCGCGGCCAGCGCCGACGCGCCGATTGCCATCATCACCATCAGCCACACCACCATGTGTTCGCCGCGGTCGGTGCGCGCCAGGATGCGCACCGAGATGGCCGAGACGGCGTAGAAGGCGGCCGCGCACAGCACCGCTAGGCCGCCCATCGTGAGAAAACCGGCGCCGCTCGGGCGCAGCACCACCAGCACGCCGCCCATGCCGACCGCAATGGCGATCCACTGCGCGCCGCTGACGTGCTCTTTGAGGAACACCACCGACAGCGCCGTGATCAAGGCCGGCGCGATGAAGAAGATGGTGTAGGCTTCGGCCAGCGACAGCGTCTGCAGGCCATACGCGAACAGCGCCAGCATGGCGATGCCGAGCACCGCGCGCAGCAGGTGCATGCCCCAGCGGATCTGCAGCATCGAGCGGTGCGCGCCGCGCCAGACGACGTAGGCGCCGACCAGCGGCAGCGCCACCAGCGCGCGCAAGGCCGCCACCTGCATCGCCGGGTAATGCGCCGACAGCAGCTTCATGACCATGTCCATCAGCGAGAACACGGCTGCCGCGATCAGCATCATGGTGATGTTGCGACGGTTTGCGCCGCGGCTGGCGATTGCCTGTTGCATCAGGGGGCCGTATCAAGTCAGGTAGAGAACAAAAAACGGCGCCGCAGCGCCGTTTTGCGAGAATAGCAGGATGCCGTCAGCCGAGCTGCTCGAGCATCGTTTCGGCGTTCGATACCTTGAAGCCGTTTTCTTCGACGTTGAGCTGCTTGACGACGCCGTCTTCGACGACCATCGAGTAGCGCTGCGAGCGCGTGCCCATGCCGTGCTTGGAGTAGTCGACCGACAGGCCCAGTGCCTTGCTGAAATCACCGTTGCCGTCAGCCATCATGCGGACGATGCCGATCGACTTCTGGTCGCGGCCCCATGCGCCCATGACGAAGGCGTCGTTGACCGAGATGCACCAGATTTCATCGACGCCTTTGGCCTTCAGGGCGTCGGCGTTCGCGACGTAGCCTGGCACGTGCTGGGCCGAGCAGGTCGGGGTGAACGCGCCTGGCAAACCGAAGACGGCGATCTTCTTGCCTTTGGTCAGTTCCGAGACCTGGAACGTGTTCGGGCCGAGCGAGCAGCCTTCGGTTTCGGTCTCGATGAATTCCGCGAGTGTGCCTTCTGGCAATTTATCGCCGACTTTGATGGTCATTGAAGACTCCTTATCTGGTAAAAATATTGTGGGATCGATCACGGTGCGAAACGGCAGTATGCCTGATCTGACAAGAACGTGCAGGCGACCGACCGCACTCGGCTGGCTGGCCGCTACCGGCCGCTACTGGCTGCCGGCGGCGAAGTATTCGTAGTTGGACGTGTTGACCGACGACAGCCGGTACTCGATCGGCTGCTGATTGAACGAGAACGCCACCCGGTGCATTTCCAGCAGCGGCGCGCCCGGCGCGCACCCGAGCAGCGCCGCGTGGGGCACGCTGGCGAGGCTGCCGCGCAGGCGTTCGTCGATGCGGATCACGTTCATGCCGAAGCCAGTCTGGTACAGGTTGTAAAGGGTATTCGGGCGCTCGCGCAGCATCTGCTCGGTCAGGCCGGCGAACATCGCGGCGGGAAGATAAATCTCGTCAACGATCACCGGTTCGCCGTTCAGGGTCAGCACGTTGGTGTAGTGGACCACCTTGGCATTGCGAGAGATGGCCAGTTTGTCGGCCACGCGCTTGTCGGCCTTGGCGTGGCCGAAGCCGACCAGTTCCACTGTCGGGTAGGTCCGCACGCCGTCCTGGCGCACGATATTAAAAAACCGGAACAGCTGCTGCTCGCGGTTGTGCGTGGCGACGTAGGTGCCGCGCCCCTGGTGGCGAATCAGGATGTTCTCGGCCACCAGCTCGTCGATCGCCTTGCGCAGCGTACCGATCGACACCGCGAAGCGTTCGCTGAGCTTCTTTTCGGCCGGGATCGCTTCACCCGGCTTCCACTCACCGGCCGACAGCGCCGCGAGCATGCGGCGCGCCACTTCCTTGTAAAGCGTCGCGCCCAGGCTGGTTGACGGATCGAGGTCGTTCATGGTCATGGCGGCAGAAAAGCTGATCGAGCCACCATTTTAATAGCAATGAGGCGCAGCAAGGCGATTTCCCGTCCTATTTATCCAGATGATCCAGTTCACATCCCAGGCCGTCCGCTCATCAGCCAAAAATTAAATCTGTATGATCTATGTCATCTAGTTGACTCGATGAATCTTTGCGCCTACTATGGACCCGTTTGCAGCAGTGCATCCCACCCAACCCAAATCCAGGAGACAAACATGATCCATGTTGTATTGCATGACGCGGCCGACACAGTCGCGGTGGCGGTCGTCGAAGGCATCAAGGCAGGCGCCGATCTGACCGCGTGGATCATGGACGACGACCGCACGGTGATGCTCACCGCGCTCGACGACATCCCGATGGGGCACAAGATCGCGATGGCCGACCTGGCCGTGGGCGACACGGTGATCAAGTACGGCGTCGACATCGGCAAGGTGGTGGCCAACGCCCGGCGCGGCCAGCACGCGCACGTCCACAACATCAAGACCAAGCGCTGGTAAGCGCGGCGTATTTCATTTCCTGCCCTCCAACCACGAACAGGCTATCCAATGATCTCGAAAGACACCACCTTCCTCGGCTACCGCCGCGAAAACGGCCGCGTCGGCGTGCGCAACCACGTCATCATCCTGCCGCTCGACGACCTGTCCAACGCCGCCTGCGAAGCGGTTGCCCACAACATCAAGGGCGCGATGGCGATCCCGCACCCATACGGCCGCCTGCAGTTCGGCGCCGACCTCGACCTGCACTTCCGCACCCTGATCGGCACCGGTTCGAACCCGAACGTGGCCGCCGTGGTGGTGATCGGCATCGAGGATGGCTGGACCCAGAAGGTGGTCGAAGGGATCGCCGCCACCGGCAAGCCGGTCGTCGGTTTCGGCATCGAAGGCCATGGCGACCACGAGACGATCCTGAAAGCGTCGCGCAAGGCGCGCGAATTCGTCCAGAAGGCGTCCGAGCTGCAGCGCGTGGAGTGCCCGATCAGCGAACTGTGGGTATCGACCAAGTGCGGCGAGAGCGACACCACCTCCGGCTGCGGCGCCAACCCGACCGTCGGCAACGCATTCGACAAGCTCCATGCGCTGGGCAGCACACTGGTATTTGGCGAAACGTCCGAGATCACTGGCGGCGAGAGCATCGTGGCGGCGCGCTGCGCCAACGACGATGTGCGCGAGCGCTTCATGTTCATGTTCAATCGCTACCAGGACATGATCAACCGCCACAAGACGTCCGACCTGTCCGATTCGCAGCCGACCAAGGGCAATATCGCCGGCGGCTTGACCACGATTGAAGAAAAAGCGATGGGCAATATCCAGAAGATCGGCAAGAAGTGCAGCGTCGACGGCGTCATCGACAAGGCTGAAATGCCGACCCACCCGGGCCTGTGGTTCATGGATTCGTCGTCCGCCGCAGCCGAGATGGTGACGCTGTGCGCAGCGTCGGGCTACGTGGTCCACTTCTTCCCAACCGGCCAGGGCAACGTGATCGGCAACCCGATCCTGCCGGTCATCAAGATCTGCGCCAATCCGCGCACGGTGCGCTTGATGAGCGAGCATATCGACGTCGATTGTTCCGGCCTGCTGCAGCGCGAAAAGTCGCTCGACCAGACTGGCGACCAGCTGCTCGAGATGATGGTGGCCACCGCCAACGGCCGCCTGACCGACGCCGAAGTGCTCGGCCACCGCGAGTTCGTGCTGACGCGATTGTACGAAAGCGCGTAATTCCCATCCCTGCCAATGGAGCGACGATGACTGTACTGATCAGTGAATTCATGGACGAAGGCGCGGTGGCCGCGCTGGCCGCGCAATTCGCCACCGACTACGATCCAGACCTGGTCGACGACCGCGCCGCGCTGCTGGCGCGCGTGGCCGGCGCCACCGCGCTGATCGTACGCAACCGAACCCAGGTCGACGGCGCCGTGCTCGACGCCGCACCGCTGTTACGGGTGGTGGGACGCTTGGGTGTTGGCCTCGACAACATCGACGTGGCCGCCTGCGCGGCACGCGGCGTGGCCGTCATACCCGCCACCGGCGCGAACGCGCTGGCGGTGGCCGAATACGTTATCGGCACAGCGATGGCGCTGCTGCGCCAGGCCTACACGCGCAGCGGCGAAACGGCCGCCGGCGCCTGGCCGCGCGGCGCCTTGTCGAACGGCCGTGAAATCGGCGGCAAGACGCTCGGGCTGATCGGCTTCGGCGGCATCGGCCAGCTGTGCGCCAACCTGGCGCGCGGCCTCGGCATGCAGGTCGTCGCGCATGACCCGTTGCTGCCGGCCGACTCGCCGCTGTGGGCGCAAACCGGCGTCGGCCGACGCTCGCTGGAGGCACTGCTGGCCGAGTCGGACGTGGTGTCGCTGCACGTGCCGCTTACGCCCGCCACGCGCAACCTGATCGACGCCGCCGCGCTAGCACGCATGCGCGCCGGCGCCATTCTGGTCAACACCTCGCGCGGCGGCATCGTCGACGAAACGGCGCTAGCTGCGGCGCTGCGCTGCGGGCGCGTGGGCGGCGCGGCGATCGACGTGTTCGAGCAGGAGCCGCTTGGCGCCGGCAGCGCGCTGGCCGACGCGCCCAACGCGATCCTGACGCCGCATATCGCCGGCGTGACGTCCGAGTCCAACCTGCGCGTCAGCGGCCTGATCGCCGAACGGGTGGCCGCCTTGTTGCGCACGGCGCCACAATAAACAACAACGCAGGGCCCGGCCTGCACCCCGCCCTGCTCACCTTTCTCCTCAGGACCGACCATGCCGCAGCATTCCATCGAACACCTCACCGAACTTGCCGTCCGCGCACTGGCAGCGGCCGGCGCCAGTGCGCCCGCGGCCCGCGCCAGCGCGCGCGCGCTGGTTGCGGCCGACGCCCAGGGACTGGCTTCGCACGGCCTGTCGCGCATTCCGCAGTACACCACCTTCCTGCGCAACGGCCGCAGTGTTGGCGGCGCCGAACCGTCCATCCGTAACGCCAGGGGAGCTGCCGCGCTGGTCGATGCCCATTGCGGCATGGCCTACGCGGCGTGCGACCTGGCGGTCGAACGCTGCATCGCCAACGCACGCGAATTCGGCATCGGCTGCGTCGGTGTCACCAACAGCAACCACTTCGGCGCCGCCGCCCTGCACCTTGAAGCAATCGGCGCGGCTGGCATGGTGGGCCTGGCGTTTTCCAATTCACCGGCGGCGATGCCGGCCTGGGGCGGGCGCACGCCGCTGTTCGGCACCAATCCGATCGCCGCCATTTTCCCGCGCCGCCGCGCACAGCCGCTGGTCATCGACCTGGCGCTGAGCGAAACGGCGCGCGGCAAGATCATGCTGGCCGCAAAAGAAGGCAAGCCGATTCCGGCCGGCTGGGCGGTCGACCGCGACGGCAAACCTACTACCGATGCGCGCGAAGCACTGGCCGGCAGCATGCTGCCGGCGGGCGGCGTCAAGGGCGCGATGCTGGCGCTGACGGTGGAACTGCTGGCGGTGGCGCTGACGGGCGCCGCGTTCGGCTTCGAGGCCGACTCGTTCTTTACCGATGAAGGCAATCAGCCGCGCCTTGGCCAGCTGTTCCTGGCAATCGACCCGGGCGCGCTGGCCGGCGCCGACACCTATTTTTCGCGCACCGAGGTGCTGGTGGCGGCAATGCTGGAAGACGACGTCGTGCGTCTGCCCGGCGAGCGCCGGCGCCAGCTCGCCGCCATCGCGGCGCGCGAGGGCATCGCCATCCCCGATGCCCTGTACCGGCAGATCACCGCGCTGGCGGCAGGCTGATTCCGAAAACCTGAACATCGTCCGGGCCGGTGTTGGGCCAGGACGATCTCCTTGTCACGGGCGCCGATACTGCGCCAGCCACCGTCGCACGTTCTCCACGTCAGCGCCATTGCAGGACAGGCCAAGCTTGGTGCGGCGCCACAGCACATCGTCCGCATCGCCTGCCCATTCCACATCGGCCAGGTAGCGCAGTTCGCATTCAAACAGGCCCGGCGCCACCTCGGCCCCCAGTTGCGCGAGCGACGACGCAGCGCCCAGCATCCGCACCGCCCGGCTGCCGTAGCCGCGCGCGTAGCGCAAGGCGAGCGGCTCCGGCAGCCACGGATGGGCCGCACGGAACCGCGCCAGGAACGGGGCAAAGGAATCGCCGTTCGCCAGTTCGCCGGCGCCTTCCAGGTCGCCCCCCGGCAGCGGCTCCTGCGCGGTCCAGTCGGCGCCGGTGCAGGCCAGGCGCGGCGCCAGCAAGCCAAGCGCCTCCTCGGCCAATTTGCGGTAAGTGGTGATCTTGCCGCCCCATACGTGCAGCAGCGGCGGACCGTCTGCCGGCATGTCGAGCAGATAGTCGCGCGTGACGGCCGACGCCTCGCCGGCGCTGTCATCCAACAGCGGACGCACCCCGGAGTAGGTCCACACCACGTCGGCCTTGCTGATCTGCTTGTGAAAGTAGGCGTTGGTCAGCCGGCACAGGTAGTCCACTTCATCCTCGCCGATCGCCACGCTGGCAGGGTCGCCCTGGTATTCGAGGTCGGTCGTTCCGATCAGCGTGTAGTGCTCCTGATACGGAATCGCGAACACGATGCGGCGGTCTGAATTTTGAATGATGTAGGCGTAAGGGTGCGTAAACAAGCGCGGCACCACGATGTGGCTGCCTTTTACCAGCCGCAGCGCGCGCGGCCTGGCCTGGCCGGACGCGAGCTGGGCGACCTGCGCCGCCCAAGGGCCGGCCGCGTTGACCACCGCACGCGCCCTGACCTGGAAATGCTGTGCGCCTTCCAGCGTGGCCAGCCAGCCGTCACCGTCGCCGTCGCGCACCACATGCGTGCAGCTGGTGCGGGTGAGGATGCGCGCGCCGCGCTCGTGCGCATCGAGCGCATTGAGCACGACCAGGCGGGCATCGTCGACCCAGCCATCGGAATACTCGAACCCGCGCCGGCGGCCGCCTTTGAGCGGCATCCCGGCCACATGGTCGTTCAGGCGGATGCCGCGCGAGGCAGGCAGGAAAGCGCGCCGGGCCAGATGGTCGTACAGGAACAGGCCGGCACGGATCATCCACGCCGGCCGCGCGCTGGCTTCGTGCGGCATGACGAAGCGCAGTGGCCAGATGATATGCGGTGCCAGGCGCAGCAGCACCTCCCGCTCGCGCAAGGCCTTGCGAACCAGGCCGAACTCGTAGTATTCGAGGTAGCGCAAGCCGCCATGAACGAGCTTGGTGCTCGCCGACGACGTATGCTGCGCCAGGTCGTCGCGCTCGCACAGCACCACCGACAGGCCGCGTCCGGCGGCGTCGCGCGCGATGCCCGCGCCGTTGATGCCGCCGCCGATCACCAGCAAGTCGCAGGCGATGTCCTGCACAGCGGCGGTCATGGCGCCACCTGTTCTTGCCAGCTGCGCGCGAGCGCCACCGCGCGCCGCCAGCGTGCCAGCGTGGCGCCGCGCCAGTCGTCCGAGCGGCGCGGCTCGAAAGCGCGCGCCAGCTTCCAGTGCGCGCCGATCTCGTCCAGGCCCGACCACACGCCGCAGCCCAGTCCCGCCAGGTAAGCGGCGCCGAGGGCGGTCGTTTCCGTCACGCGCGGGCGCAGCACCGGCACGCCGAGCACGTCGGCCTGGAACTGCATCAGCAAATCGTTGGCGCTGGCGCCGCCGTCGACGCGCAATTCGTGCAAGGGTGTGCCGGCATCGAGCTCCATCGCATGCATCAGGTCGGCGCTTTGCAGCGCGATCGATTCAAGCGCGGCGCGCGCAATCTGTGCGCGGCCGGTCGCGCGCGTCATGCCCAGCAGCGTGGCGCGGGCGCCGGCATCCCAATACGGCGCACCGAGGCCGGTAAAGGCCGGCACCATCAGCACCCCGCCGGTGTCCGGTACGCTGGCCGCCAGCGCTTCGACTTCGCCGCTATGGCCGATGATGCCGAGGCTGTCGCGCAGCCACTGCACCGTGGCGCCACCCATGAAGACACTGGCCTCGAGCAGGTAAGTGGTCTGGCCGCCGGCCTGCCAGCCGACGGTGGTGAGCAGCCGGTGCTGCGACGCCCGCGCTTCGGCGCCGGTGTTTTGCAGCATGAAGCATCCGGTGCCGTAGGTATTCTTGGCCATGCCCGGACGGTGGCACGCCTGGCCGAAGGTGGCTGCCTGCTGATCGCCCGCGATGCCGGCGATCGCAATCGGGGCGCCGAACAATGCCGCCTCGGTGTAGCCGCACACGCCGCTGCTGGGCACCACTTCGGGCAGCAGCAGGGGCGCAATGTCAAACAGCGCAAGCAGCTCGTCGTCCCAGGCGCAGGTATGGATATTAAACAGCATCGTGCGCGCCGCGTTCGATGGATCGGTCACGTGCAGCCGCCCGCCAGTGAGCATGAACAGCAGATAGCTGTCGACGGTGCCGAAACACAGTTCGCCGCGCGCGGCGCGGGCGCGCCCGTCAGGCACATGATCGAGCAGCCAGGCCAGCTTGGTGGCGGAAAAATACGGGTCGACCACCAGGCCGGTGCGTTCTGTGATCAGCTGCGCGTGGCCGGCTGCGCGCAAACGCTCGCACGTATCGGCGGTACGCCGGTCCTGCCACACGATGGCGTTGGCCAGCGGCGCGCCGCCGTCGCGCTCCCATAGCACCGTGGTTTCGCGCTGGTTGGTCACGCCGATCGCGCTGATCGACTGCGGCGCCAGGCCACTTAGCGCAGCGCGCGCCACGGCAAGCTGCGCCTGCCACAGCGCACGCGCGTCGGTCTCGACCCAGCCCGGACGCGGATAGTGCAGCGCCAGCTCCTGCTGCGCGCGCGCCACCGGCTGGCCAAGATGGTCGAACACGATGGCGCGCGAACTGGTTGTGCCCTGGTCTAGCGCTAATAGATAGCTCACTGGCTTCCTTCCTGGTGTACTTTACGGCTGGCGGATTGTTAAAACAAACTTTCGTTGACATCGAAGATGAATCACTTTATCGTAGACATATTAATCATCTATATGAATATTACGGCCAAAGGTGGTGCGGCGCAAGGCAAATCGCCGGCCCGCAGATTGGCGCTTACCAGAATCGAAGGAACACATGGCCACATCGACACCACGTCGCCCCCTGTCGGAATTGCGCAGCCAGCGCTGGCTGGCGCCGGACGACATGCGCTCGTTCGCGCACCGCCAGCGGCTGCAGCAAATGGGACTGCGGCGCGAAGAGTTCATGGGCCGTCCCGTCATCGCCATCATCAATACCTGGAGCGACCTGTCGCCCTGCCACGCCCACTTGCGTGAGCGCGCCGACGCTGTGCGGCGCGGCATCCTGCTCGCCGGCGGCTTCCCGGTCGAACTGCCGGCCATGTCGCTCGGTGAAGTGATGGTCAAGCCGACCACCATGATCTACCGCAATTTCCTGGCGATGGAAGTCGAGGAGCTGCTGCGCTCCCTGCCGATCGACGGCGCCGTGCTGCTCGGCGGCTGCGACAAGACCACGCCCGGCATGCTGATGGGCGCCATCAGCATGGATATTCCGGCGATCTTCTGCCCGGCCGGCCCGATGCTCAACGACCGCCATCGCGGCCACAGCGTCGGCGCCGGCACCCACACCCGCATGTTCTGGGACGACTACGTCGCCGGCGCCATCGACCAGCCGGAATGGATACGGCTCGAAGCGAAGATGACGCGCTCGCCCGGCACCTGCAACACGATGGGCACGGCCAGCACCATGACCGCGATCGCCGAAGCGATGGGCATGACCTTGCCGGGCGCGTCGAGCATTCCGGCGATGGACTCGAACCATCCGCGCATGGCCGCGCAGTGCGGCGCGCGCGCCGTCGACATGGTGTGGGAAGACCTGAAGCCGTCGCGCATCCTCACCCGCGCCGCCATCGACAACGGCGTGGTGGCATACATGGCGCTGGGCGGCTCGACCAACGCGGCGATCCACCTGGTCGCCATCGCCGGGCGCGCCGGCGTCGACCTCACGCTCGACGAGATGGCGCGCACGGCCACCACGGTACCGGTGCTGGCCAACCTGTTCCCATCCGGCGACAAGCTGATGGAAGACTTCTATTACGCCGGCGGCCTGCCCGCGCTGCTGGCCGAGGTGGCGCCGCAGCTCGCACTCGATTGTCTAACCGTGACCGGGCGCACCTTGGGCGAAAACATCGCCGGCGCCGCCAGCACAGATGCGCAGGTGATCCGTTCCTGCGCCGAGCCGGTGTCGGCGCTTGGCGCGCTCGCTGTTTTGCGCGGCAACCTGTGCCCGGACGGTGCCGTCATCAAGCCATCTGCCGCCAATCCGAAATTTTTCCGCCACCGCGGCCGCGCGCTGGTGTTCGATTCGAACGCCGACATGCTGGCGCGGATCAATCAGAGCGACCTCGATGTGGACGAAGACACGGTGCTTATCTTGCGCAACGGCGGACCGATCGGCGCGCCCGGCATGCCGGAATGGGGCAATCTGCCGATCCCCAAAAAGCTGCTGCAGGCGGGCGTGCGCGACATGCTGCGCGTGTCGGATGCGCGCATGAGCGGAACCCACTACGGCACCTGCGTACTGCACGTTACGCCCGAGGCGGCCGTCGGTGGTCCGTTGGCGCTGGTGGCGACCGGCGACATCATCGAACTCGATCTCGACGCCGGCTCGCTCAACATGCTTGTTACCGACGACGAACTGGCGCGCCGGCGCGCCGCCTGGCAAGCACCGGTACACCCCTACCGGCGCGGCTACACGCGTTTGTACATCGAACACGTGACGCAGGCCGACAAGGGCTGCGACCTCGATTTCCTGCTGGGGAACGAACCGACGCCGGAGCCGCCCATCTTCTGACGTCGCGCCCGCATCGCTGCCGGCGCCCGCACCCTCACAACAACACAAACAACAACCCGAGACAAGACCATGGATATCCTCAACAATCCGTTCCGCGCGCTGCTCGCTGCCGGCTCGCCGCCGCTTGGCACCTGGCTCATGTCGGGCTCTGCGGCGACGGCCGAAGCGATGGGCTGCGCCGGCTTCGACTGGCTGTGCGTCGACATGGAGCATGTGCCGCTGGGCTTTAGCGACGCCATCGCCATTTTGCAGGCCATCGCCGGCACCCGCGCCTGCCCGGTGCTGCGCGTGGCCTGGAACGACCAGGTGCTGGTCAAGCGCGCCCTCGACATCGGCGCCCAGACGTTGATGTTCCCGTTCGTCGAAAACGCCGATGAGGCGCGCCGCGCGGTCGCCTCGACGCGCTACCCGGCGCCGGGACAGGAAACGCCGGGCACGCGCGGCTACGCCGCCATGCACCGCGCCAGCCGCTACGGCACCGTGCCGGACTACAACGCCCGCGCCAACGATTCCATCGTGCGCATCATCCAGATCGAAACACCGGGCTCGCTCGCGCGGCTGGAAGAAATCGCCGCCGTCGACGGTGTCGACGCACTATTCGTCGGGCCCGGCGACATGGCCGCCGCGCTGGGCCACCTGGGCGACATCGCCCACCCCGACGTGCAAGCTGTCATTGCCGACGCCGCGCGCCGCGCCAAAGCGGTCGGCAAACCGATCGGCATTGTCGGTCCGACGCCGGCGATGGTGGCCAGGTTCATCGCCTACGGCTACACCTACGTGGCGGTCGCCTCGGACATGGGCATGATGATGCGCCAGGCGAACGCCTTCCTCGCGGACCTGCGCGCCATTCCTGGAGTCGCACTCGACACCGGGGCCTACTGATGGATCCGCGCATGTCGGGCGTCAAGCTCGAAGGCGTCGTCAAACAATATGAAGGCGGCCTGCAGGTCATCCACGGCATCGACCTGGAGATCCGGCGCGGCGAATTCGTCGTGTTCGTCGGCCCTTCCGGCTGCGGCAAGTCGACCCTGATGCGCATGGTGGCCGGCCTCGAAAGCATCTCCGCCGGCACCATCTCGATCGACGGGCGCGTCGTCAACGAGCTGCCGCCGCGCGAACGCGACATCGCAATGGTATTCCAGGACTACGCGCTGTATCCGCACAAGAGCGTGTACGACAACCTCGCATTCGGGCTGAAACTGCGCAAGACCGCCGCCGCCGACATCGCCAAGCGCGTCGCCGACGCCGCCGCCATCCTCAAGATCACCCATCTGCTCGACCGCAAACCGAGGGCACTGTCCGGCGGCCAGCGCCAGCGCGTGGCGATGGGCCGCGCGATCGTGCGCAACGCCAAGCTGTTCCTGTTCGACGAGCCGCTGTCGAACCTGGACGCACTGCTGCGCTCCGAAATGCGCACCGAGATCAAGAAGCTGCACCAGCGGATCGGCGCCACCACCATCTATGTGACGCACGACCAGGTCGAGGCGATGACGCTGGCTGAGCGCATCGTCGTGCTCGATGCCGGCCGCATCATGCAGGTCGGTACTCCCGACCAGATCTACCAGCGTCCGGTGTCGCGCTTCGTGGCCGGCTTCACCGGCTCGCCGCCGATGAATTTTCTAAAGGCGACCCTCGACGTGCGCGATGACGGCGCGGCAATCGTCGTCGGCGCCAGCGCACTGGCGATTCCCGATTCGCTGCGCGCCTGCGTGCAGGGCATGCACGGACGCGAAGTCGAATTCGGCATCCGCCCCGAAGACATCCGGCTGGCGCCGAACGGCGCCGGCAACGCGGCGCTGCCCGCAACGGTGGTGGTGGCCGAACCGCTGGGCGCCGAAACGCTCGTCACGTTCGAGTGCGCCGCCGGCGAACTGATCGCGCGCCTGCCCCCCAGCGTCAAACTGGCGCCGTCGCAACCGTGCGCGCTGGCGCTCGACATGGACAAGCTGCACCTGTTCGACGGCGCCAGCGGCCTGTCGCTCGGCATGACGCACCGCGGGAGCTAGCCGATGCATCCGCCTCCCGTCATGACACGCATGCTGCTGTGCGCAGCCCTGCTGGGCGGCGCCTGCCAGCACGCCCTGGCCGAGACGCGCCTGCGCGTATTCGTCGGCGCGCAGCAGCGTCCCGAAGTGATGCAGCAGGTATTCGCCCGCTACATGGCGCTGCACCCCGGCGTCGTGATCGAAGCCGAGACCGGCGGCGCCACGTCCGAGCTGCAGTCGCGCTACCTGAACATGATGCTGAGCGCGCGCGACAGCCACCTCGACGTCTTCCTGATCGATATCGTGCGCCCCGCGCAGTACGCCGCGGCCGGCTGGCTCGAGCCGCTCGACCGCTACCTGGGCGCCGAGCGCGATGCGCTCATCGACAGCTATCTGCCGGCCTATCGCCAGTCGAACGTCATCGACGGCAAGCTGGTGGCGCTGCCCGGCTTTGCCGATGCCCAGTTCCTCTACTACCGCAAGGACCTGCTGGCGCGTCACCATATCGCGCCGCCCACCACCTGGGACGAATTGGCTGCCGCTGCCAAAAAAGTGATGGCGGCCGAAGCGAACCCCAAGCTGCAGGGCATCAGCTTCCAGGGCAAGGCCGTCGAGTCGGCGGTGTGCACCTTCCTGCTGCCGTACTGGAGTCTCGGCGGCGAACTGGCCCCGCGCGGCAAGCTAGAACTCGACCGCGCCAAGGTCACCGCCGGCCTCGACATGTGGCTTGGCCTGGTACGCCAGGGAGTGGCGAAGAAAAATATCGCCGAAGTGGCCACCGACGACACGCGCAAGGAATTTCAGGCCGGCAACGCGCTGTTCGCCGTCAACTTCGGCTACGCCTGGAACCACTTCCAGAGCAATCCCGATACCCGGGTGCGCGACCGGGTCGGCGTGATGCCGGTGCCGGCCATGCGCGGCGGCGTGCCGGCCGGCTGCATGGGCGGCTGGCAGTGGGCGGTGTCTGCGTTCTCCGGCAACAAGGCAGAATCGGTGCGGCTGATCCGCTGGCTGGCCGGCCCGGAAGCGTCGAAGATGCTGGCCCTGAAGGCGTCGAACCTGCCGGTATTCGCGCACCTGTACCAAGACAAGGACGTCCTCGCGGCCAATCCATTTTTCGGCGCGGCGCTGCCGGCCGTGCTGGGTGCGCGTCCGCGTCCGGTCACGTCCGAGTACCGCGCCGTATCCGATGCGCTGCGCATCAACACCAGCGCCGTGCTGGCCGGCGCCAAGAGCATTCCCGCCGCGATCACCGACATCGAGGCGCGCTTTGCGCGCGTCAACCACTAAGGGTGCCGACCATGCAAGCACGCAGCTGGAAAAACCGCCTGGCCGACCCCAGTGAACGCACCCTGGCCTGGCTGCTGCTCGCGCCAGCAGTTCTGCTGCTGCTGCTGGTGGTGGCCTATCCGGTCGGCCGCCTGATCGTCGACAGCTTCTACGACATCCGCATCACGCGCGGCACCGCACCGCGCTTCATCGGCTTCGACAACTACATCTACGCCTTTGGCGACGTGCTGTTCTGGCACGCGCTGAAAAACACGATGATCATCACCATCGTCACCGTTCCTGGCGCGCTGGTAGTGGGCCTGGGACTGGCGATGCTGGCCAACCTGCCGTTCAAGCGCAAATGGCCAGTGCGCCTGGCGCTGCTGATGCCGTGGGCGCTGCCGCTGGCCTTCGTCGGCATGATCTTCGCGTGGTTCTTCCACAGCGAATACGGCGTTGCCAACGACCTGCTGCGCCGCGTAGGCCTGGAACAGCAGATCTGGTTCAACTCCACCGCCCTGACCATGATGGCGATCTGCATCGCCACCATCTGGAAAACCTCGTCGTTCATGGCGCTGATCCTGCTGGCCGGCCTGCAGACCATTCCGGCATCGCTTTACCAGGCCGCCGAAGTCGACGGCGCCACGCGCTGGAACCAGTTCACCGAAATCACCTTGCCGCTGCTGCTGCCGTCGATGCTGGTGGCGCTGATCTTCCGTACCCTCACCGCCATCCAGTCCTTCGACATCCCCTACAACATGTCGGGACCGGGCGAAGAAACCAAGACGCTGGCCATGTACATCCAGGGCAGCGCGGTCGACTACCTCGATATCGGCTACAGCTCGGCCCTGGCGGTGTTCATGTTCCTGCTGTCGATGGCCACCACGTTCGTGTATCTCAAATTTGTCAGGGCGGACAAGGAATGAATTCACTGCTGTCCTCGAAACGACTGCGCTGGCTCGCCGCGCTGATCGTCATCTTCAACGGCGCCGCACCGGCGCTATGGATCTTGCTCACCTCGCTCAAGGGCGAAGCCGAACTGACCCAGCTGCCGATCACCTACCTGCCGCAGGCGCCGACGATGGTCAACTTCGTGCACGCGTTTGCCGACCAGCCGCTGCTCACGTTCCTTTACAACAGCGCCGTCGTCGCCACGCTGTCGACCATCAGCTCCCTGTTCGTCAGCACGCTGGCCGCCTACGCCATCGCACGCCTGCGCCTGCGCTTTCGCAACGCCATCCTCACCTGCATCATCGCCGTATCGATGTTCCCGCTGGTGACCTTGATGGTGCCGCTGTTCGAGATCATGCGCGGCCTGGGTCTGCTCAATACCTACTGGGCGCTGGTGCTGCCATACACGGTGCTCAATCTGCCGATCTGCACGCTGATGCTGGTCAGCTTTTTCCAGGACATCCCGCGCGACATCGAAAATGCCGCCATGCTCGATGGCTGCACCCGCGTCGGCGCGCTGTGGGCCATCGTGATGCCGCTGGCGGCGCCTGGCGTGTTCACCGCCGCCATCATTGCCTTCGTCAACGCGTGGGACGAGTTCCTGCTGTCGCTGTCGATGAATTCGGCCGTGGCCTACCGCACCCTCCCGGTCGGCATCCAGCTGTACCAGGGCGAATTTTCCTTCCCGTGGCCGATCGTCTCTGCCGCGCTGGTGGTGGCGCTGGTACCGGTGCTGATCCTGGTAATGGTATTTCAGGAGAAGGTCGTCAGCGGCCTGACGTCCGGTGGCCTGAAAGGCTGAACCGCATTCGTCGTTCGCGTTTTTGTAGTTTGCCACAGGAGTCTGCATGTCCTCGTCCGTTTTACACCAAGCCGATTTTTCCCGATTCGCGCAGCTGCGGCTGCTCGCGTGCGAGGCCCACCGCGCCCGCTTCGACGCCGACGGCGTCGCCCTCACCGTCAGCGCGGTCGATGGCCGCACGCTGCGCCTGACCCTGGGCACCACCAGTTTGCCGGACTATGCCTTGCTGCAGCCTACCGCGCTGCCGCCCGCACTGACGCTGGCGCAAATCGACGGCGGCTGGCACATCGACTGCGGCGTGCTGCGCCTGGAATTGCGCGGCAATCCGCTGCGCCTGTCGCTGTACCGCGACGCCGAGCTTGTGCTCGAGTCGATCACCGACCAGCACTTCAAGGGCCGCACCCGGCTGCCCGCCTTCGGCCGCGCCGGCGCCAATCTGTGGTGCGCCGCCTTTGCGCTGTCCAGCGACAGCGCGGTCTACGGACTGGGCGAAAAATACGGGGCCCTCGACAAGCGCGGCCAGCTGGTACGCGGGCGCACCGAAGATGCGCTCGGCGTCAATACCGAACTGTCGTACAAAAACATCCCGTTCTGCTGGAGCCCGGACGGCTGGGGTCTGCTGGCGCACACGCCGGGCGTGGTGCGCCACGGCGTGGGCTTCGGCCAGTGGTCGCACCGCAGCTACGTGCTCGAGGTCGAGGACGACTGCCTCGACCTGTTCCTGTTCGGCGGCGAACCGGCCGCCATCATCGACAGCTATACGGCGCTGACCGGACGCGCCGCCATTCCGCCTTTATGGAGCCTTGGCATGTGGCTCTCGCGCGCCTACTACGCCACCCCGGAGGAAGCGATCGAGACGGCGGCCGAACTGCGCAAGCGCAAAATTCCGTGCGACGTGATCACGCTGGACGGTCGCGCCGCGTGGGAAGTGCGCACCCGCTTCGACTTCAAGTGGGACAAGAGCCGCTTTGCCGACGCGGCCAAGTCGCTCTCGGCGCTGAAGGCGCACCAGCTCAAGGTGTGCTTGTGGGAGTACCCTTGCGTCTCGGTCCACAACCCGCTGTTCGGCGAACTCGAAAAAAAGGGCTGGCTGCTGAAAAAAGCGGACGGCTCGGCTTACGTATTCGATTGGGTCAAGGACCCTACCGACGATCCTTTCGGCGCGGTGCTCACGCCGCTGCCGCCATCGGCTCTGCTCGACTTTACCCATCCGGACGCCGCGCGCTTCTGGGCCGACAGCCACGACGCCCTGTTCGATGACGGCGTCGACGTGATGAAGACCGATTTCGGCGAACAGGTCGAAGACGACATGCACGCCCACAACGGCGACACCGGACGCCGGCTGCACAACGTCTACCCGCTGCTCTACAACGGCTGCGTGTACGACGCCACCCAGCGCTACAACGACGCCCACGGGCGCGGTGCGGCCATGGTGTGGGGGCGCGACGGCTTCATCGGCAGCCAGCGCTATCCGATGCAATGGGGCGGCGACCCGCAGACCGACTGGGAAGGCATGGCCGCCAGCATTCGCGGCGCCCTGTCGTATGGCATGAGCGGCGTGCCGTACTACTCGAGCGACGTTGGCGGCTTTTACGGCGCACGCCAGCCCGATCCGGAGCTTTACCTGCGCTGGACCGCCAACGCGATCTTCTGCTCGCACTTCCGCTACCACGGCATCGGCGTGCGCGAACCGTGGGGCCTGGGCGAAGAGGCCGAAACGGTCGCGCGCCAGTGGCTGCTGTTTCGCTACCGGCTGATCCCCTACATCATGGGGACGATGCAGCAGGCAGCGGGCACCGGCCTGCCGCTGATGCGCGCCATGGCGCTGGCGTACCCGCACGACCGCGCCGCGCGCGCCTTCGAAATGCAGTACATGTTCGGCGACGCTTTGCTGGTCGCTCCGATCATCGCCGCCGGCGGCGCCACGCAGGTATGGTTCCCTGCGGGCAGCGCGTGGTACGACCTGGGCACGGGCGAGCGCATCGAGGGCGGCCAGGCGCGCCAGGTGCACAAGGCAATCGACCAGTTGCCGGTGTACGGGCGCGAGGGCCACATGCTGTGCCTTGGCGCCGAAGTGCAGCATACCGGCGAAATCGATCTTGCCAATCCGGTCGACCAGGTCTGGCTGTTCGGACAGCCGCGCCACGCGCCAACCGTGATGAACCAGTGCGTCATGCTCGAACTCGGGCGTGACGGCGCATGGCTGAACGGCGTAACGGCTGCGCAGTGCCTGCCGGCGGCCGGCATCGGCGTGCAGCAGCGCGGCGCCCGCGTGCGGATAAGCTGAGACGCGCATGACCGCCATGCTGGCACTCGCGCGGGGCGACACCACCGCCACAATCGACGCGCACACCGGCGGCGCCATTGCCAGCTTGACGTGGCGCGGCATCGACCTGCTGCGCCGCGCCGGCGAGGGCGCGACGGTGCGCGCAATGGGCATGTTCGTGCTGGTGCCCTACTCGAACCGCATCGGCCTGGGCGGCCTGCCCGGCGAAGCCCAACTCGCTGCCAATTTTCCGGGCGAGCCGCACAGCATCCACGGTTTCGGCTGGCAGCGCACCTGGCAGGTGTCCGGCGCAGGCGCCGACTGGGCGTGCCTCGAACTGGTCCACGCGCCCGACGCGCACTGGCCGTTCTCGTGCCGCGCCACCCTTCACATCGCACTGCGCGCCGATGGCGCGCGCATGCAGCTTTCGCTGCGCAATACCGACACGCGCCCGATGCCGGCGGGGCTCGGGTTTCACCCGTTTTTCCCGGTCGCCGCGTCCACCTGCCTGCAGGCGCAGTGGGACGGACGCTGGGAGCTCGACGCCGCTGGCCTGCCCACGCATCTGGCGGCGCTGTCGCCGCAGGACGACTTCAGCGCACCGCGCCCGATTGGCCGCTGGCAGGTCGACAACTGCTTTACCGGCTGGCCTGGGCGCGCCACGCTCGATTACCAGCACTACCGCGTGCGCATCGAGGCCGGTCCCGAGTGCCCGTATGTAGTATGTTTCCGCCCGGCCGACGGGCGGGCGTTCATCGCCATCGAGCCAGTGAGCCACGTCAGCAACGCCCACCAGCTCGAGCAGCGCGGCGTGACCGGCACGGGCCTGCGCAGGCTGGCGCCGGCCGAGTCCTTTTCCATCCGCATGGCCATTAGCGCCATGCCCACCACGAGACAGCCATGACTCTTTATCCGAGCCTCACCGACCGCCTGGTCGTCATTTCCGGAGGCGCTTCCGGCATCGGCGCCGCGCTGGTCGAACATTTCGCACGCCAGGGCGCGCGCGTGGCCTTTTGCGACATCGACGCCGATGCCGGCGGCGCGCTGGCCGAGCAGCTGGCGGGCAAATCGCACCGTCCCGATTTTTTCGCCTGCGACGTGCGCGACATCGGCGCCTACCAGGCAGCGCTGGCCGCGCTGGAGCAGCGCGCCGGCCCGGTGCGGGTGTTGATCAACAACGCCGGTCGCGACGACCGCCACACGCTGGCCGAGCTGACGGTCGACTACTGGGACAACTGCCTCGCGCTCAATTTGCGCCACCACGTGTTCGCGATCCAGCAGGTGGCGCCGGGCATGGCGGCTGCCGGCGGCGGTTCGATCATCAATCTGGGATCGATCTCATGGATGCGCGGACGACCCAACCTGGTCGGCTACACGGCGTCGAAGGCGGCGGTGTCGGGCATTTCGCGCACGCTGGCGCGCGAGCTCGGCGAATCCAACATCCGCGTCAACGCGCTCGTGCCGGGCGCTATCGTCACCGAACGCCAGGCGGCGCTGTGGCGCAGCGCCGACGACGACAGGACATTCATCGACCTGCAATGCCTCAAATACCGGCTCGATCCGGGCCACGTCGCCCGCGCCGCGCTGTTCCTCGCCGCGGACGACTCGGACGGCATGACGGGGCAGAACATGATCGTCGATGCGGGCCTGTCGCAGGTCGCCGTATTCGGCTAACACACACCCAGGAGCGACCCATGCTGCAACTGAACGACCCAACCTTGCTGAAGACCGCCTGCCTGATCGACGGCCAGTGGATAGGCGCCGATGATGGCGCCACGATCGATGTCATCAACCCTGCCAGCGGCGCGCTGGTTGCGTGCGTGCCGCGCATGGGCGAGGCCGAAACACACCGCGCGATAGCGGCGGCGCACGCTGCCTTCCTGCTGTGGCGCCAGACTACCGCCAAGGAACGATCGGTGGTCCTGCGCCGCTGGTACGATCTGATTCTGGCCAACGTCGACGACCTGGCGCTGATACTGACCAGCGAACAAGGCAAGTCGCTGGCCGAGGCGCGCGGTGAGATCCGCTCCAACGCCGCCTACCTCGAATGGTTTGCCGAAGAGGCCAAGCGCGTGTACGGCGACGTGATCGCCGCGCCGTCCAACGACAAGCGCATCGTCGTCATCAAGCAGCCGATCGGCGTGTGCGCCGCGATCACGCCGTGGAATTTCCCCAACGGGATGATCACGCGTAAAGCGGGACCGGCGCTGGCGTCCGGCTGCGCGATGGTGCTCAAGCCGGCCTCCAAGACGCCGCTGTCGGCGCTCGCCCTGGGCGAACTGGCGCTGCGCGCCGGCGTGCCGCCCGGCGTGTTCAACGTGATCACCGGTGGCGCCGAGGCCATCGGCAGCGCCATCTGCGCCGATGAACTGGTCCGCAAGATCAGCTTCACCGGCTCGACCGAGGTGGGCGCCTGGCTAACCCGGCAGTCCGCCGGCACCATCAAGAAGCTGTCGCTCGAACTGGGCGGCAACGCACCGTTCATCGTCTTTGACGACGCCGACATCGATGCCGCCGTCGAAGGCGCACTGCTGTCGAAATACCGCAACAGCGGCCAGACCTGCGTCTGCGCCAACCGCATCTACGTGCAGGACGGCGTCTACCAGCAGTTCGCCAACAAGCTGGTGGCCCGTGTGCGCCAGTTGAAGGTCGGCGACGGCACCGGCGACGGCGTCGAGCAGGGACCGCTGATCGACCAGAACGCGGTGCACAAGGTGGAACAGCACATTGCCGATGCGCTGGCCAAGGGCGGGCAGCTGGCAACGGGCGGCGCCCGCCACGCGCTGGGCGGCACGTTTTTCGAGCCGACGGTGATACTCGAGGCAACCGCGCAGATGCTGGTGGCGCGCGAGGAGAGCTTTGCACCGCTGGCACCGCTGTTTCGCTTCGAGACCGAGGCGCAGGTAATCGCCATGGCCAACGACACCGAATACGGCCTGGCAGCGTATTTCTATACGCGCGACCTGGCGCGAAGCTGGCGCGTGGGCGAGGCGCTGGAAGCGGGCATGGTCGGCATCAACACCGGCATGATCGCCAACGAGGCGGCCCCGTTCGGCGGCGTCAAGCAGTCGGGAATGGGACGTGAAGGATCGCACTACGGCATGGAGGACTACCTCGATATCAAGTACCTGTGCATCGGCGGCATGTAATTATCCGGGCGATAAAGAAAGGCCGCGCAGTGCGCGGCCTTTTTCTCGGGGTGCGGCCGGTTAGCCTGTGCAGCAGGGTCAGAAGTCCTTGCGCACGCTGATGCCGAAGTAGCGCTGGTCGTCGCGCGGCACGTAGCGTGCAAAGAAACCGCCGCCGCTCACCAGGTTGGTCGCGTAGGACTTGTTGGCGAGGTTCTTGCCAACCAGCGTTACGCTCCAGCCCTGCTCCGAGTTGTACAGCGACAGCGTGGCATTGATGATGCCAAACGCCGGCTGGATCGAATCGGGCGCCTGGCCAATATCGTAAATGACTTCGCTCTGGTAGTTGTAGTCGGCGCCGACGTCCGCCATCCAGCCACCCGATACGGCGACCTTGTAATTGGCGCGCAGGTTGGCGCGCCAGTCAGGCGAGAATGGCAGCGGCTTGCCATTGACGTCGCAGCTGGCCGATGCACCCGGTGGGCAGTTGAAGCTGTCGATGCGCGCCTGGATATTGGCAGCCGCTCCCGACACCGTGAAGCGCGGCGAGAACTTGGCCACGAAGTCCATCTCAATGCCTTTGGTGGAGACCGAGCCGGCGTTGATCAGGCGCGTGACGATTGTGCCGGCCACCAGGTCGTTCAGGTTGGCCTGGTAATTGTCGTACTTGGTGTTGAAGGCCGCAAGGTTCAGGCGCAGCCTGTTGTTCAGCAGCGAGGACTTCAGGCCGACTTCGTAGGAGTTGGAGGTCTCCGGCTTGATCGCGATGTTGTCGAACGCCTGCATGTTGAAGAACACGTTGTAGGCTGGTCCCTTGTAGCCGCGCGAGGCGGTGGCGTAGACCATCACATCGCGGTTGATGTCGAACTGGGGCCCGATTCGGCCCGAGTAGCCGGTCACCGAGGTGCTGCCCGCCGCGGCAAACGCCGGACGCACGCCAGGGATGGCGGCCAGTTGGGTCGACGTGCGGCTATGGTCAAACGACAGCTTGTCGCGCGTATAGCGCGCGCCGGCGATCGCACGCAGGTCGCTGCGGAAATTGAAAGCGCCTTCGCCGAACACCGAAGCGCTGGTGCTGTCGATGCCGTAGGTGGCCACGCCGTTATCGACCGTGGTGGTCGACGGCGTGCACGGCACCAGGCCCGACGGCAGCGCCGCCGCCACGCTGTTGGCGCAGCGCGTGACGTCGCGCCGGTACGTCTCGGCGTTTTCGGCCTTCATGTAGAACAGGCCGCCGACGTAGTCGAAGAACTGGCCCTTGGGCGAGGCGACGCGCAGTTCCTGGGTGAACTGGTTGAACGACAGGTCGCCCTTGTCGACGGTCTGGGGGAACTGGCGGTACGTCAGCGGCAAACGGTCCTGGTCCTGGAACTGCGTGTTTTCCCATTTGCGATAGGCCGTGATCGACGTCAGCGCATGCGCGCCGGCGTTCCAGTCAACTTGAGCGGACAAGCCCGAATTATCGTCGGCGACCCGGGTTTCGAGCTCGCTGTTGATGCTGCGGTTGGTCTTCGACGGCACCACTGGCGCAACGGCAGCCTGGTACAGCGTGTTCGGCGCGCCGACGACATTGCTCGGATAGGCAGTGACGGTCAGCCCCACCGGCACGCCGGTCGGGGTGTTGTCGCGCGACTTGACCATGTCGGCAATCAGCGCGATCCTGGTATCGGCATTCGGGGTGATAATGAGTTTGCCGCGGGCGCCGTTACGGTCGTAGCCATTGAGCTTGGCGCCATTGGCGACGTTGGTGATGTTGCCGTCGTAGTCGCCATGCATCAGCGAAATCGAACCGCGCACCACGCCGGGTTGCAATTCGCCGGAAACGCCAACGCGCGCGCGCTTCTCGTTACCCTGGTAGAAACCGAGATCGACGTAGCCGCCGAATTCGGTCCCAGGATCGCGCGTGACGATGCTGATCACGCCGGCCGAAGCGTTTTTGCCGAACAGCGTGCCTTGCGGTCCGCGCAGCACTTCGACACGGTCGACGTCGAGCAGGTCCATCGTCGACTGGCCCGGGCGCGCGGTGACCACGCCGTCGATCACGGTCGACACGGTCGGCTCGATGCCGGGCGAAGTCGAAATGGTGCCGACCCCGCGGATGAACAACGACGTGTCCTTGTTCGAGGCGCCCGAGCGGAAGCTGGCCGTCGGCGTTTGCGACGTGATCGCGCCGAGCGTGTTGAGGTTCGATTTTTCTAGCTGGGCGCCGCTGATGACGGTGATCGCGATCGGCACCGTCTGCAGCGGCGCGGAGCGCTTGGTCGCAGTGACGATCACCGTTTCGATCTGGCTCGACTCGGCCGCCGGCGCGGCGACCGGCGCCTGCTGGGCGTGCGCCGGCAGGCTGGCCAGTGCTGCCGCGATCAGCGACGGGAGCAGCGCAAGCTCAAGCCTGCGCGGATAGCGGGTACTAGACGTCAACTTCATGGGGTGTCTCCTCCAGTTGGACTGCTTTTCTATACGCCACGTGCTGGCGCCCGCATGCGGGCGCCAGCACGTGGCAACGATGAAACGGCTGCGTCTCGAGTTCGCGGCGATCGTTTTTCCCGTGCTGGCCGTGTCTCCGGCCATGCTTGTCAAACGATCTTATCCAGCGCTCTCGTTTAAGTCAAACGTAATTTATATCATCTATATCAATTAGCGGAGCATGAGCACCCCGGCGAAGACGAATGCTGCGATCCACAGCGTCTCGCCCACCAGCATGGCGACCGGGCGCCAGCCAAGCTGGGCGAGCGCCTGCAGCGAGGTTTTCATCCCCAGCGCAGCGATCGCGGTGACCAGGCAGGCGCGCGAGATGGTGTTCAGCAGCGCCACCAGCGGCGGCGGAATCAAGCCATAGGTATTGGCCAGCATGATCACCACGAAACCCATCAGGAACAAGGGCAGCAGAGCCGGCACGTCGACCTCGGTGCTGCAGCCGCGCGCCTGGAATATCACGCACAGGGCCAGCACCACCGGCACAAGGCAAGCGACGCGGGTCAGCTTGACGATGGTGGCGACGTCGCCCGCGTGGTTCGATATCAGATAGCCGGCGCCGACTACCTGGGCGACATCGTGAATGGTGCCGCCGATGAAAATGCCGCCGGCGGCGCCGTCCAATCGCGCCAGGTGCACCAGCAGCGGGTAGACGATCATCGCCAGCGTCGACAGCGCCGTGACGCCGACGACGGTGAGCAGCGTGAAGCGCTCGTTTTCGCGCGTTTGCGGCAGCACCGCGGCGATAGCGAGGGCGGCCGACGCGCCGCAGATGCCGACCGCGCCGCCGGACAGGATGCCTTCGTGCAGCGGCCGGCGCAGCAGGCGCGCCAGCAGGTAGCCACAGCCGATGGTCGACAGGACCGCCGCTACCACCAGGGCGATGGTGGTGCCGCCGAGCGACGCCACCTGGGGAAAGGTGATGCGAGCGCCGAGCAGCGCCACGCCGGTGCGCAGCACGGTTTTGCTGCAAAAATCGACGCCGGGCCGGCACACCGGATCGTTGGACAGGAAGTGGAAGGCCAGTCCGATAAAGAGCGCAAACAGCAGTTGCGGGCCGCCGTAGCTGCTCGAAATGAACGATGCGGCCAGCGCGATCACCACGGCGATGACGATGCCCGGCCACAAGCGCAGCAGCGCGGCAGGCTTCCAGGCCAGCACAGAATTCATCGCAACGACCTTCGGACTCGTGGGGGGTGAGCCAAAGAATAGCATCAATTAAATATAAATGATACAGGTCATCTAGTTGAATTAAACGACGGTCGCAAGAATTCAAGCGGACGAAAAAATGCCCGGCGCCTCTTGCGGAAGCGGCCGGGCCATGCTGGCAACGTCGTTGTGTGCTTAGTCGGCTTGCTTGCGCAGGAACGCCGGAATGTCGTACGTCTCGACGCCATTGCGCTGCATTGCCTGCACCTGCTCGGACGCCTGTTCGCGGCGCCACACGGCCGGCTGCTTCATGCCGTCCATCGCGGCGTGCCCGCCCACCGATGTCGAACCCATCGTCACGCCGGCCGACGCGTGCAAGCCCGCGCTCGACGCCATCAGCGGCGCGTTGTGGGTACCGGTGCGCAGCATCGGCTGCTGCACCAGCTGCATCGCCTTCTTGCTCTTGCCCAGGCCAGTGGCGACCACCGTCACGCGGATGTCGTCGCCCATGGCGTCGTCGTACGCGATACCCTGCGCGATCGATGCATCGGGAGCGGCAAAGGCGCGCACCGCCGCCATCACTTCCTTGATCTCCTTGCCCTTCAGGCCACGGCTGGCCGTCACGTTGACCAGCACGCCGCGCGCGCCGGACAGGTCGATGCCATCCAACAGCGGCGACGCCACTGCCTGCTCGGCGGCGATGCGCGCACGGTCGACGCCCGACGCGGTCGCGGTGCCCATCATGGCCTTGCCCTGCTCGCCCATGATGGTCTTGACGTCGTTGAAGTCGACGTTGATGTGACCAGGAACGTTGATGATCTCGGCGATACCGGCCACCGCGTTATTGAGCACGTCGTCGGCATGCTTCATCCAGTCGATCATGCTTTCGTCTTCGTAGATCTCCTCGAGCTTTTCGTTGAGGATGATGATCAGCGAGTCGACGTGCTTGCTCAGCTCTTCGAGGCCTTCTTCGGCGATGTCCATGCACTTCTGGCCTTCGTACGAGAACGGCTTCGACACCACCGCCACCGTCAGCGCGCCCATCGACTTGGCGATTTCGGCCACGATCGGCGCGGCGCCGGTACCGGTGCCGCCGCCCATGCCGGCAGCGATGAACACCATGTGCGCGCCGCGCAGCGAGTCTTCGATGCGCGCGCGCGATTCCTCGGCCAGCTGGCGGCCGACCTGCGGCTTCATGCCGGCGCCCAGGCCCGACTCGCCGATCTGGATCACGTTGTGCGCCGACGATGCAGCCAATGCCTGCGCGTCGGTGTTCGCGGCGATGAACTCGACGCCGGAGACGCCCTTGTTGATCATGTGTTGAACCGCATTGCCGCCTGCGCCGCCGACGCCGACAACCTTGATGACAGTACCCAGTGCTGCGTTATCGACCATATCGAACTCCATGATGAAACTCCTAATCAAAGTGCCGTTTCCAAGCGCCAGGACTCATAGTCGTATGAAACCTGGAGATTGAAAACTGCGTTTGTAAATAAAAAATGTAAGTGTTTGTATTCTTGTTGCAACCGTCTTGCCAATCCGCCGCCGTACTTAGAAATTCCCTAAAAACCATTCCTTCATTCGCTGCCACACCGCCTTCACAGAACCGTCCTGGCGCGTCACGATGTGCCCGCGCAGATACTGCTTTTTCGCTTCCAACAACAGACCGAGCACGGTCGCGTAGCGCGGACTGCGCACCACGTCGGCCAGCTGGCCGCGGTAATCCGGCGTGCCAAGGCGCGCCGGCTTGAGGAATATGTCTTCCGCCATTTCGACCATGCCCGGCATGATCGCGCTGCCGCCGGTGAGCACGATGCCCGACGAGAGCACGCCTTCGTAGCCCGACTCGCGCACCACCTGGTGCACCATCGCGAACAGCTCCTCGACGCGCGGCTCGATGACGGCGGCCAGCGCCTGCTTCGACAGCGTGCGCGGACCGCGGTCGCCCAGGCCCGGCACTTCGAGCGTCTCGCCGGGATCGGCCAGTACCTGCTTGGCGACGCCGTAACGGATCTTGATCTCCTCCGCTTCCGAGGTCGGCGTACGCAGCGCCATCGCGACGTCGTTGGTGATCTGGTCGCCGGCGATCGGAATGACCGCCGTGTGGCGAATGGCGCCGTCCGAGAACACCGCGATGTCGGTGGTGCCGCCGCCAATGTCGATCAGGACCACGCCGAGCTCTTTTTCGTCCGGCGTGAGCACCGCATCGGCCGACGCCATCGGCTGCAAAATGAGATCGGACACTTCAAGACCGCAGCGACGCACACACTTTACGATGTTCTGCACCGCGGACACCGCACCGGTGACAATGTGCACCCGCACTTCCAACCGGATGCCGCTCATGCCGATCGGCTCGCGCACGTCTTCCTGGCTGTCGACGATGAATTCCTGCGGCACCGTGTGCAGCAGCTGCTGGTCGGTCGGGATGTTGACCGCCTTGGCCGTCTCGATCACGCGCGCCACGTCGGTCGCCGTCACTTCCTTGTCCTTGATGGCGACCATGCCGCTCGAATTGAACGAGCGGATATGGCTGCCGGCGATGCCTGCGTAGACATTGCGGATCTTGCAGTCGGCCATCAGCTCGGCTTCTTCGAGCGCGCGCTGGATCGATTCGACGGTCGCCTCGATGTTGACGACGACACCTTTCTTCAGGCCGCGCGACTCGTGCTGCCCGAGTCCGATCACCTCGTGGCGTCCGTCGGACATCACCTCGGCGACGACGGCGACCACTTTCGAGGTGCCGATATCGAGTCCGACGATCAGGTTTTTAGCGTCTTTTGTCATTTTGCTGTGGCCTAGTGCTTGCTGGTTTTGTTGGTTGTTGAAGTTGTCTTTTTCACGACGGCCTTCACAGGCTTGGTTCCATCTCTCGGCACTGCCAGCCCGGCCGCGGCCAGCGCCAGGCCGTTCGCATAGCGCATGTCGATCGTGTCGATGCCGCCCTGCACCCGGCTCTCGAGCTGCGGATAAATCCCCACCAGCCGCTGCACCCGGGTACGCAAGGTGGTGTTGTCCTGCTCGCGTCCCAGCGCCACCTGCATGCCATTGTCGAGCTTCACCGTCCACGCATAGCGGCTCGACAAACTCAGCGCCGCCGGCACCAGCTTGATCGGCGCGAACCACGCGCGCAGCTCGGCAAACCGCGCCAGCACTTCCTTCTCGCTGCCATCGGGTCCGGTGAACTCGGGCAGCGGATGGTCGTCTTCCGCCTCCGCCAGGTTCGCCGTGAACACATCGCCCTTCACCGACAGCAGCCGGCCGTCCTCGCCCCAGGTGCCGAGCGGCTCGTGCTCTTCGACCGACACGATCAGCTGGTCGGGCCACTCGCGTCGCACCGTTGCGCGCCGTACCCACGGCACCGATTCGAACGCCGTGCGCACCTGCTCCAGGTTCGCGGTGAAAAAATTCCCCTTGATCTTGCCGACCACGCCGTTGCGCAAGGTCAGTTCGCTCACCCGCTTGAGTTCAATGTCGTACATGCTGTCGACCCGCACCGTGCGCAGCGAGAACATCGGCCGCTGCGACACCCACCACACGCCCGAGGCGATGCACGCCAGTACCACCAGGGCCATCAGGCCGCTGGCGGTTGCGTTCAGGGCGCGCGCGTCTTGCCACATATGCGATTAACCCTTTTCCTTGACCAGCTTCAGGCGCGCCGTCTTGAGGATCTCGACGCACAGGTCTTCATAGCTCATGCCGACCGCGCGCGCCGACATCGGCACCAGCGAGTGGGTCGTCATGCCCGGCGACGTATTCACCTCGATCAGGAACGGCTTGTTGTCGGCCGCGCGCAGCAGCACGTCGACCCGGCCCCAGCCCTCGCAGTCGAGCGCGCGGTACGCTTCCAGCGCCAGGCGCGCCATCTCGGCCGCGGTGGCGTCGTCCAGCTTGGCCGGGCAGATGTACTGCACGTCGTCGGTAAAGTACTTGTTCTGGTAGTCGTAGTTCCCTTGCGGCGCGACGATCTCAACGACCGGCAGCGCGCGCGCTGTCTTGCCGCGGCCGAGCACCGTGACGGTGAACTCGCGGCCGGTGACGAATTCTTCGGCCAGCACGATGTCGTCGAAGCCGACGGCGACATCGTACGCCGCCTTCAGGTCGGCGCCGGCGGTGACCTTGGTGATGCCGATGGTCGAGCCTTCGTGCGGCGGCTTGACGATCAGCGGCAGGCCGAGCTCGGCCACCACCTGCGCCAGGTCGGTCGCGTCGTCGAGCGAAGCATACTTCGGCGTCGGCAGGCCTTTCATCAGCCAGATCATCTTGGTGTAGATCTTGTCCATGCCGATCGCGCAGGCCATCACGCCGCTGCCGGTGTACGGGATGCCGAGCTGCTCGAGCGCACCCTGCAGGCTGCCGTCTTCGCCGAAGCGGCCGTGCAGCGCGATGAACACGCGGTCGAATTTTTCGGCCGCCAGCTCGGCGATGCCGCGCTCGGCCGGGTCGAACGCGTGTGCGTCGACGCCGCGGCTTTTCAGCGCTGCCAGCACGCCGGTGCCTGACATGATCGAGACGTCGCGCTCGGCGGAACGGCCGCCGAACAATACGCCTACCTTGCCAAGTGCTGTTGCGTCAGTGGAGAAAATTTCGCTCACGATCAAGCCTTTGTATAAGAAGTCAGTTTGGCCGGAATGGTGCTGATCGAGCCGGCGCCCATGGTGATGACGACGTCGCCGTCGCGCACCGCACCCATGATCGTCGCCGGCATGTCGGCGATCGACTCGACAAAGATAGGTTCGAGCTTGCCGCCCACGCGCAGCGCGCGCGCCAGGGCGCGGCCGTCGGCGGCGGCGATCGGCGTCTCGCCGGCGGCGTAGACGTCGGCCAGCAGCAGCACGTCCGGCGTCGACAGCACCTTGACGAAGTCTTCGAACAGGTCGCGCGTGCGGGTGAAGCGGTGCGGCTGGAACGCCAGCAAGATGCGCCGGCCCGGATAGGCGCCGCGCGCGGCCGCCAAGGTCACTTCGGTTTCGATCGGGTGGTGGCCGAAATCGTCGACCAGCGTGAAGCTGCCGGCGCCGCCCGGAATGGCGATGTCGCCGTAACGGGTGAAGCGGCGGCCGACGCCATTGAAGCCGGCCAGGCCGCGCTGGGTGGCGCTGTCGTCGATACCGATTTCGCGCGCGATTGCGATCGCCGAGCAGGCGTTGGCGACGTTGTGCATGCCCGGCTGGTTCAGCACGAAGTCGGTGTCTTGATAGCCGTCCTGGATGACGGTGAAGTGCATCTGCAGGCCGTTGGCGCGGGCGTTGACCGCGCGCACCTGGGCCAGCGCCGAAAAGCCGTAGGTGGTGACGGGCTTGGAGATGTGCGGGATGATGGCGCGCACGTGCGGATCGTCGATGCACAGCATCGCGCGGCCATAGAACGGCAGCCGGTGGGTAAAGTGCACGAACGCCATCTTCAGCTTCTCGAAGTCGTGCTCGTACGTCTCCATGTGATCGGCGTCGATGTTGGTGATCACTTCGATCATCGGCGCCAGGTTCAGGAACGACGCGTCCGATTCGTCCGCCTCGACGACGATGTAGTCGCCGTTGCCAAGCTTGGCGTTGGCGCCGGCGCTATTGAGCTTGCCGCCGATGACGAAGGTCGGATCGAGTCCGCCTTCGGCCAGAACCGAAGCGACCAGGCTGGTGGTGGTGGTCTTGCCGTGGGTGCCGGCAATCGCGATGCCGCGCTTCAAGCGCATCAGTTCACCGAGCATGATCGCGCGCGGCACGATCGGGATCATCGCGGCGCGAGCGGCGATCACTTCCGGGTTATTGTCGTTGACGGCGGTGGAAGTGACGACGGCGTCGGCGCCTTCGACGTTCTTGGCGTCGTGGCCGAGCGTGACGATGGCGCCCAGGCTTTCGAGGCGCACGCTGGCCGCATTGCTGCCCAGGTCAGAGCCCGTCACGTTGTAGCCGAGGTTGAGCAGCACTTCGGCGATGCCGCTCATGCCGCTGCCGCCGATGCCCACGAAGTGGATGTTCTTGATCTTGTGTTTCATTTGGAGTCCGCCAATTTTTCGAGTATGTCCGCAATCGCCTCATTGGCGTCGCGCTTGCCCACCGCCTGAGCGGCTATCGCCATCTGGCGGCAGTCGTCGCGGCTGAGCGATTCGAGCAGCTGCGCCATGCGCGCTGCGTTCAATTCCTGTTGCGGCACATGGATCGCCGCCTTCTGCGTCGCCATCCACTGCGCGTTGTCGCGCTGGTGACTGGTAGTGGCCGCGACGAACGGCACCAGCACGCTGGCAACGCCGGCCGCCGTCAGTTCCGACATGGTGATGGCGCCGGCACGGCAGACCACCAGGTCCGCTTCTGCGTAGGCGGCGCCCATGTCTTCGATGAAGTCGACCACGTTCGCTTCGACGCCGGCATCGAGGTACGACTTGCGCAGCGCATCGATGTTCTTCTTGCCCGACTGGTGGGTGACGATCGCGCGCGTCGCTTGCGGCATCAAGGCCAGCGCCGCCGGCACGCTGTCGTTGAGCGCCTTGGCACCGAGGCTGCCGCCGACGACGAGGATGCGCAACGGACCATCGCGGCCGTCGAACCGCGTCTGCGGCGCTTCGACATCGAGAATCTCCTTGCGCACCGGGTTGCCGGTGACGCTGGCCTTGCCGGCGGCGCGGCCGAAGTCGGCCGGAAAGCCGAACAGCACGCGCTGCGCCAGCGGCGTCAGCGTCTTGTTCGACAACAGCAGCGCGGCGTCGGCGTTGACCAGCGCCAGCGGAATGCCGCGCAGGCGCGCCATCAGGCCGCCCGGCACCGTGACGTAGCCGCCCATGCCGAGCACCACGTCGGGCTTGCGGCGCGAGATGATGCGCAGGCAGGTGGCGAAACTGGCGGTCAGCTTGAACGCACCCGACAGCGTGTGCTGCAGGCCCTTGCCGCGCATGCCGGAAAAGTCGATGGCGTCGAGCGCGATGCCGTGCTTGGGCACGATGTCCTGCTCCATGCCGAGCGAGGTGCCGAGCCAGGTCACTTCCCAGCCGCGCGCGCGCATCGTCTGCGCGATCGCGATGCCGGGGAAGATATGGCCGCCGGTGCCGGCCGCCATGATCATCAGGCGCTTCATGGGCGGCCTCCGCGCATCAGCACACGGTTTTCGTAATCGATGCGCAGCAGGATCGCCAGGCCGACGCAGTTGATCACCACGCCAGTGCCGCCGTAGCTCATCAACGGCAGCGTCAGACCCTTGGTCGGCAGCAGGCCGAGGTTGACGCCCATGTTGATGAAGGTCTGCACGCCGAGCCAGATGCCGATGCCCTTCGCGGCCAGGCCGGCGAAGGTCTGGTCGATGGCGATTGCCTGGCGGCCGATGTCGAAGGCGCGCTTGACGAGCCAGTAGAACATCGCAATTACCACCAGCACGCCGACCAGGCCAAGTTCTTCGCCGATCACGGCGAGCAGGAAGTCGGTGTGCGCTTCGGGCAGGTAGTGCAGTTTCTCGACGCTGCCGCCGAGGCCGACGCCAAAGATCTCGCCGCGGCCAAAGGCGATCAGCGAGTGGGTCAGCTGATAGGCCTTGTTGAGCGCATTATCTTCCTGCCACGGGTCGAGGTAGGCGAACATGCGTGCGCGGCGGAACGGCGACAGCGCAATGATGGCGGTGAAGATCAGCACCAGCAGCGCGCCGATGCCGCCAAACCAGACCGCGTTGATGCCGCCGAGGAACAGGATGCCCATCGCGATGCAGACGATGACGCCAAAGGCGCCCAGGTCCGGTTCGAGCAGCAGCAAGAGGCCAACCAGGCCGATCGCGCCGGCCATCGGCAGGAAGCCCTTGGTCAGCTTGTGCATGTATTCCTGCTTGCGTACCGTGTAGTCGGCCGCGTACAGCACCGCCACCACCTTCATCAGTTCGGACGGCTGCAGCTTGATGACCTTCAGGTCCAGCCAGCGGCGCGCGCCGTTGACCGAATAGCCCAGTACCGGCATGAACACCAGCGCCAGCAGCACCAGCGTGGCGACGAACAGCCACGGCGCGAAGCGCTGCCAGGTGGCGATGCGCACGCGGAAGACGAACAGGCCGGCCAACAGGCCCACCGTGATGAAGGCCGCCTGGCGGGTCAGGAAATAGGTGTTCTTGTAGGCGGCGAACTTGGGCGAATCGGGCAGCGAGATCGAGGCCGAGTACACCATCACCATCCCGAACAGCATCAGCAGCAACGTGACCCAGACCAGCGGCTGGTCGTATTCCATCATTTTCGACGGCCGCGCGCGGCTGCTGCTGAGCGCATCAGCGGACGAACCGGCGAACTTGAATGGGAGCTGGAAGGCCATCAGAGGTCCTGGCCTTTCGACAGTGCGATGTCGCGCACCGCGTCGACGAACACCTGCGCGCGGTGGGCGTAGTTGGTGAACATGTCGAGGCTGGCGCAGGCCGGCGACAGCAGCACGGCGTCGCCCGGCTGGGCCAGTGCGCAGGCGCGCTGCACCGCGTCGGGCAGCGAGCGGCAGTCGATCAGTTCGACGCCGGACGGCTCGAGCGCGACGCGCAGCTTCGGCGCATCGCGCCCGATCAGCAGCACGCTGCGCACGTAGCGCGACGCCGGTTCGGCCAGCGGGTCGAAATCCTGGCCCTTGCCGTCGCCGCCGGCGATGAGCACGATGCGCTGCTGTTCGCCGCCGAACGCCTTGCCCAGGCCAACCAGCGCGGCGACGGTGGCGCCGACGTTGGTGCCCTTGCTGTCGTCGTAGTATTCGACGCCATCGATGGCGGTGACCAGTTCGACGCGATGCGGCTCACCCTTGTATTCGCGCAGGCCGTGCAGCAGCGTCGCCATCGGCAGGCCGATCGCGCGGCACAGCGCCAGCGCGGCGAGCGCGTTGGTGGCGTTGTGCACGCCGCGGATGTGCAGCGCGTCGGCCGGCATCAGGCGGTTGACGATGGCCTCGACCGGTTCGGCCGCTGCGTTCTTCTTGCGCTTCTTGTCACTCTCTTCGCCCGGCGTGGCCATTGCCAGCCACAGCACGCCGCGCTCTTGAACCAGGCCGAAGTCGTCGGCCTGCGCCGGCGCGCTCGCGCCAAAGGTGACCGCCGGCGCAGTAGCCGATGCCATCCGCATGACGGCGGCGTCGTCGCGATTGAGCACGCGCACGGTGTTGGCGCCGAAGATGCGCGCCTTGTCGTTGGCGTAGGCGGCCATGTCACCGTGCCAGTCGAGGTGGTCCTGGGTCAGGTTCAATACGGTGGCGGCGTCGGCATCGAGGCTGAAGGTCGAATGCAGCTGGAAGCTCGACAGCTCGAGCACCCACGCCTGTGGAAGCGCGTCGTCCCGCAGCGCTTCGCGCAGCACGTCCAGCGCGGCCGGGCTGATATTGCCGGCCAGGCGGGTGCTCAGACCGGCGCGCTGGCACAACAGGCCAGTCAGGCTGGTGACGGTGGTCTTGCCGTTGGTGCCGGTAATCGCAATGACTTTCGGCGCGTAGCCGCGTTCGAGCCTGAGTGCTGCCAGCGCCTGGGCGAACAGCTCGATCTCGCCCCACACCGGGATGCCGCGTTCGCGCGCGCTTGGCACGATGCCGCGCAATTCGCGCTGCGGTCCGAGGCCCGGGCTGAGCGTGACGAAGTCGACGCCGTCGAGCAGGGCGTCGTTGAATTCGCCGCAGACAAACTCGACGCCCTCGACCGCGGTGCGCAGCGCATGCAGGCGCTGCGGCTCGGTGCGGGTGTCGGCCACGCGCACGCGCGCGCCGCAACGGGCCAGCCATTGCGCCATCGCCAGCCCGGATTCGCCGAGGCCGAGCACGAGTGCCTGTTTGCCCGCGTAGTTCATCAGCGCAGCTTCAAGGTGGACAGGCCGACCAGGACCAGCATCATCGTGACGATCCAGAATCGCACGACAACCTTGGTCTCTTTCATGCCCAGTTGTTCGAAATGGTGGTGCAGCGGCGCCATGCGGAACACGCGCCGCCCTACCCCGTAGCGCTTCTTGGTGATCTTGAACCACGCGACCTGGATGATCACCGACAGCGTCTCGGCGACGAACACGCCGCCCATGATGAACAGGACGATCTCCTGGCGCACGATGACGGCGATGGTGCCGAGCGCGCCGCCGAGCGCCAGCGCGCCAACGTCGCCCATGAACATCTGCGCCGGGTGCGCGTTATACCAGAGGAAGGCCAGGCCGGCGCCGGCCATCGCGCCGCAGAAAATCAGCAGTTCGCCGGCGCCGGGGATGTGCGGAATGAACAGGTAGCGCGAATAGGTGGCCGAACCGGTCAGGTAGGCGAACAGGCCGAGCGCCGAGCCGACCATCACGGTCGGCATGATCGCCAGGCCATCGAGGCCGTCGGTGAAGTTGACGGCGTTGCTGGTGCCGACGATGACGCAGTAAGTGAGCGCGATGAAGCCCCACACGCCGAGCGGATAGCTGATGGTCTTGACGAACGGGACGATCAGGTCGGCCTTCGGCGGCAGGTCCATCGAGAAGCCCGACTGCACCCACGCGTAGAACAGTTCCCACACCTTGGCCGGCGTCGGCGCCGATACGGAGAACGCCAGGTACAGCGCGGCGGCCACGCCGATCAGCGACATCCAGAAGTACTTCTCGCCCGAGCGCATGCCTTCCGGATCCTTGTAGACCACCTTGCGGTAGTCGTCGGCCCAGCCGACCGCGCCGAAGCCGAGCAGGACGACCAGCACCGGCCACACAAAACGGTTGGAGAAATCGCACCACAGGAACGTGGAGATGCCGATCGAGATGATGATCAGCACACCGCCCATGGTCGGGGTGCCGTGCTTGGCCAGGTGCGACTCGGGACCATAGGTGCGCACCGCCTGGCCGACTTTCATGCGGGTCAGCCAGCGGATCACGTACGGGCCGGCGCCAAGGCCGATGACGGTCGCGGTAATCGTCGCGAACACCGCGCGGAACGTGATGAAGTTGAAAATACGCAGGGGACCGAGGTCTTGCTGAAAGAATTGTGCGAGCCAGAGCAGCATGTTAGTGGGCGTCCTTGCCAGTGTTTTTGGTTCCAAGCAGGTGTTGGACTACGCGTTCCATCTTCATGAACCGCGAGCCCTTCACCAACACAGTCGCGTCAGATTTACTGCCCAGTTCTGTATCCAGTGCTGCCAATAATTCGTCGAGCTGTTCAAAATGCCGCGCGCCGGCGGCCGTCATGTGGCGCGTCAGTTCACCTGTCACCAGCACGGCGTCGATAGCGCGGCTGGCAGCGTAGGCGCTGATCTCTTCGTGAAACTGCTGGCCCTGAGTGCCGACTTCGCCCATGTCGCCCAATACGAGCATGCGCGGGTGCGGCGCCTGCGCCAGCACGTCGATCGCGGCGCGAACCGAATCGGGGTTCGCATTGTAGCTGTCATCGATAACTGTTGCGCCGTTCGCGCTTCTATTGTGCTGCAGTCGGCCCGCCACCGGCGCGAACGCTTCGAGCCCGCGCACAATGGCTTCCTGGCCAATGCCGGCGGCCAGCGCGCAGGCGATCGCGGCGAGCGCGTTGCGCACGTTATGCAGGCCGGCAGCGGCCAGGTTGATGTCGAAATGCTGCTGTTGCTGCCCGCCGATGCGCACCGAAACCGACAGCGCGCTGCCGAAGGCCTGGACGGCGTGGGTGCAGCCGACGTCGCACTGGCCATCGAGGCCGAAGGTGATCGAGCGGCGCTGGTCGGCCAGCCGCGCCCACAGCGGCGTATAGATGTCGTCGCCCGGATAGACGGCGATGCCGTTTTTCGGCAGGCCGGCCAGCACGGCGCCGTTTTCCAGCGCCACCGCTTCGACCGTGTGCATGAATTCCTGGTGCTCGCGCTGGGCGTTGTTGACCAGGCCGACCGTCGGCGCGGCGATGGTGGTCAGGCGCGCGATCTCGCCAGGGTGGTTCATGCCCAGTTCGACGACGGCCGCCTTGTGCTCGGGCGCCAGGCGCATCAGGGTCAGCGGCACGCCGATTTCGTTATTCAGGTTGCCACGCGTGGCCAGGCGGCCGTCTTCGCCGTGCGCGGCCGCCAGGATCGCCGCGATCATTTCCTTGACCGTCGTCTTGCCGTTGCTGCCGGTGACGCCGATGACAGGAATGGTGAATTTGCTGCGCCAGAAATTGCCGACCTGGCCGAGCGCGGTGAGGGTGTTGGGCACGACGATTGCCGGCAAGGTCCAGCCGGACGGCAGCGCTTCGACGATGACGGCGGCTGCGCCCTTCTCGGCCATCTGCGGCAGGAAGTGGTGGCCGTCGAAGTGCTCGCCGCGCAGCGCGACGAACAGGGAACCGGGCGCCAGGTTGCGGCTGTCGGTGGTGACGCCGTCGAACGGGGCGTTGTGAGTCATGCGGGCGCCCGACAGCGAGGCGACCAGGTGGGCCAGCGAAGCGCGCATCAGTTAGTCCTCATCATGGTGACCCGGGCGGCCAGCGCCAGGGCGGCGTGGTCGGCATCGGAAAACGGCATCTTGCGGCCCTTGATTTCCTGGTAAGGCTCGTGGCCCTTACCGGCCAGCAGGATCACATCTGGCTTGGCGGCGTGCTTGACGGCCGACAGGATCGCCGCGGCGCGGTCTTCGATGGCCTGGAAAGTCGACTGCGGGTGCGCCGCGTCCATGCCGGCGACGATCTGGGCGATGATCGCCGACGGATCTTCGCTGCGCGGATTGTCGCTGGTGACCAGCACATGCGCGGCGATCTGGGCGATCGCGCCCATCTGCGGGCGCTTGCCCGGGTCGCGGTCGCCGCCGCAGCCAAACACGCACCACAGCTGGCCGCCGCGTTCCTGCGTCACCTGGCGCAGCGTCAGCAGCGTTTTTTCCAGCGCGTCCGGCGTGTGGGCGTAGTCGATGACGACCATCGGCGCTTCCTGGCCGCCGACCTGCTGCATGCGGCCCGGCGCCGGCGTCAGCGCTTCGATGGCGTCGACCGCGGCGCGCAGCGCCACGCCCTTGGCCATCAGCGCGCCGAACACCGCCAGCGCGTTGCTGATATTGAAGTGACCGACCAGCTGGGTCTTGACGGTGGCGCTGCCGTAGGCCGAATCGAGGTGAAAGTCGGTGCCCGAATTGCGGCTCTTGAACTGCGAGGCGCGCAGCATGGCGACGCCAAGCAGGTCCGGCTGGGCGGCGCGGTCCTGCAGCGTGTAGCCCATCAGCGGCAAGCCCGGGTTGGTCGACTGCAGGTGCGCGACCAGCCGGTGGCCGGCCGGGTCGTCCAGGTTCAGCACCGCCGCCTTCAGGCCAGGCCAATCGAACAGCTTGACCTTGGCCGCTTCGTAGCTGACCATGTCGCCGTGGTAGTCGAGGTGGTCGCGCGTGAGGTTGGTAAACAGCGCGACGTCGAAGTGCATGCCCAGCGCGCGGCCCTGTTCGAGGCCGATCGACGACACTTCGATCGCTAATGCAGTGGCGCCGGCGTCGCGCGCGGCGGCGAGTTTTTCGGCCAGCAGCACAGCGTCGGGAGTGGTGTAGCCAGTGACGTCGAATTCAGGTTCGGCGCGACCCTTGAACATGCCGACGCCGAGCGTGCCGATTACCGCGGTGGTGTGGCCAAGACGCGCCATGGCCTGGCCGATCCAGACGGCGCACGAGGTCTTGCCGTTGGTGCCGGTGACGCCGACGGTGAACATGGTGGCGTCGGGCATGCCGTGGCAGGCGTGGGCGATCGGGCCGGCGTTCTTTTTCAGGTCAGGCACGGCCAGGTGCGCGACCTGCCAGGCCGGGTCCCAGGTGAAATCGCGCTGCTCGAATACCACCGCGGCGGCGCCCTGGGCGATGGCGGCGCCGATGAACGCGCGACCGTCGCCGCCTTCGCCCGGGTAGGCGAAGAAGACGTCGCCGGCGCTTACGCGGCGCGAGTCCGACGCCAGCCTGGCGCCAGGCGCGGCGACGGCGATCCAGCTACAGACATCCTGATGGTTGATGGCAGCGGTCACATGCCCTCCTCAAGAGGATTTTCCGGAATGATGATGTCGGTGACGGTCGAATCGGGCGGTACATTGGCCGCGCGCAGCGCGCTGGTGGCCAGCGCGGCGAAGGTCGGCGCGGCTACGGCGCCGCCGGTGTGGGCGGCGGTGGTCGGCTCGTCGATCATGACGGCGATGACGAAACGCGGGTTCGACATCGGCGCGATGCCGACGAAGTTGCCGATGTACTTGGTATGCGAATAGCGGCCGTTGACCAGCTTTTGCGCGGTGCCGGTCTTGCCGCCGACGCGGTAGCCGGCCACCTGCGCCTTTGACGCGGTGCCCTCCGGGCTGACGACGCTTTCGAGCATCACGCGCATTTCGCGCGCCGTCTTGGACGAGATCACGCGCTGGCCGACCGGGTTCTCGCTCACCTTCTGGAACGACAGCGGGATGATGTCGCCGTCGCGGGCGAAGATCAGGTAGGAGCGCGCCAGCTGCAACAGCGACACCGAGATGCCGTGGCCGAACGCCATGTTGGCCTGCTCGATCGGCTTCCACGCTTTATATGGCCGCACGCGGCCGGCGACGGCGCCGGGAAAGCCGAACTTCGGCTGCTGGCCGAAACCGGACTTGGTGAACATTTCCCACATTTCCTGCGGAGGCATCGGCAGCGCGATCTTCGCCATGCCGATGTTGGACGACTTCTGGATGATCTGCGACACCGTCAGCTGCGGCTTCGGATGCGCGTCGTGAATCGTGTCGGAGCCGATCTTCATCGCGCCGGGCGTGATGAACAGGGTGTCCGGGCGAATACGATTGGTCTCGAGCGCCAGCGCCGCGGTGAACGGCTTGAGCGTGGACCCAGGCTCGAAGGTATCGGTCATGACGCGGTTGCGCAGCTGGTCGCCGGTCAGCGCCCTGCGGTCGTTCGGGTTGTAGGCCGGCCAGTTGGCCAGCGCCAGCACCTCCCCGGTATGGACGTCGAGGATCACCGCGGCGCCGGCCTTGGCCTTGAATTTTTCAACCGCTTCCTTGACGTGCGAGAAGGCGATGTACTGCAGCTTGCTGTCGACCGATAGTGCCAGGTCCTTGCCGTCGCGCGGGTCGCGCGACAGGCCGACGTCTTCGACGATGTTGCCGAGGCGGTCCTTGATGACGCGGCGGCTGCCGACGGCGCCCACCAGCGTCTTTTGCTGGGCCAGTTCCATGCTTTCCTGGCCGATGTCCTCGACGCTGGTAAAGCCCACCAGGTGGGTCATCACTTCGCCCTGCGGATAGAAGCGCTTGTATTCCGGCCGCTCGTCGAGCCCCTTGATATCGAGCTTCTTGATCTGGTCGATGACGTCCATCTCGACCTGCCGCTTGAGGTAGACGAAGGTGCGGTCGGAGTCGAGCTTCTTGCGCATCTCGGCTTCCGGCATGTCGAGCAGTTTGGCCAGCGCGCGCAGCTTTTCCGGCGGCGAGGTAAGCACGACGTCCGGAAACGCCCATACCGCCCGCACCGGCAGCGACGACGCCAGTACCTGGCCATTGCGGTCCGTGATTTTCCCGCGGGTGGCCGGCAGCTCGATGGCGCGCTCGTAGCGGCTCTTGCCCTGGCTTTGCAGGAACTGGGTCGACACCGCCTGCAGCCACAGCGCGCGCCCGGCCAGCGCGACGAACGAGGCGAACAGCACGAACAGCACGACGCGCGAACGCCAGGTCGGCAGGCGAACCGCCAGCACCGGGCTTTTCGAGAACGCCACCCCTTTCGAGGCAGCGACCCGCGAACCGTTTGCGCCATTCCCGCCGCGCTTCATTTGGCGCCTTCCGTCAGATACTGCGTGCGCGCCGGCGTGAGCGGCGTCATGTTCAAATCGGTGCGCGCGATCTGTTCGATGCGCGCGTTCTTGCCCAGCGTGGACTGGTCGAGCTGCAGCTGGGCCCAGTCGATGTCGAGCTGGCGCGCCTGCTGCTGCAAGCTCTCGAGGTCGATGAACAGGTGGCGCGCCTTGTACTGCGCGCTCACGACCGACAGCGCGCAGGCGACCAGCGCCGCCAGCAGCACCAGGTTGATCTTGGCGTTCATTGTGCGCCTTTCGACGGCAGCCGTTCGGCCACGCGCATCACCGCCGAACGGGCGCGCGGGTTGGCGTCGACTTCAGCATCGGATGGCTTGATCTTGGCGACGAGCTTCATCAGCGGTTGCGGCAGGTCGACCGCGCGGATCGGCAGGCGGCGGTCGGGCTGTGCGACCTTGGCTTTGCTGGCCAGGAACTGCTTGACGATGCGGTCTTCCAGCGAATGGAAGCTGATGACGACCATGCGCGCGCCCGGCGCGAGCATGGCATACGCCTCGGTCAGGCCTGCCGCAAGGTCTTCAAGCTCCTGATTGACGAAAATCCGGATAGCCTGAAAGGTACGGGTGGCCGGATCCTTGCCCTTTTCCCGAGTCTTGACCGCGTTTGCCACGATTGCGGCAAGCTGTCGTGTGCTTGAAATTGGTTCGACTGCCCGGCGAGCAACAATCGCCTTTGCAATCTGAAAAGCAAACCGTTCTTCCCCATAATCGCGTATCACCTTTTCCAGTTGTTGTTCGGTTTCGACGGCCAGCCATTGCGCCGCCGACACGCCGCGCGTGGTATCCATCCGCATGTCGAGCGGGCCGTCGTTGCGAAAGCTGAAGCCGCGCGCGGCGTCGTCGACCTGCGGCGAAGAAATGCCGAGGTCGAGCAGGATGCCGTCGACCTGGGTCACGCCGCGTTCGGCCAGCGCGCTGCGCATGGTGGCAAAACTGTCATGGACGATCTCGAAACGCGCATCGTCGATCTGGCCCGCGGTGGCGATCGCCTGCAGGTCCTTGTCGAAGGCGAACAGGCGGCCGTTGGCGCCCAGCTTCGACAGGATCAGGCGGCTGTGGCCGCCGCGGCCGAAGGTGCCATCCATATAGATGCCGTCGGCGCGCGCGCCGCCCAGGTTGAGCGCATCAACCGCCTCGTCGAGCAGCACCGTCCGATGCTGAAACTCGGGCACCGCCACTGGGGTCATCGCGGCGCCTTCAGAAAGAAAAATTGGAGAGCACATCGGGCATGCCGCCGGCAACGGCTTCCTGCTCGTTTTCGTGCAGCTTGACGGCGTCCCAGATCTCGAAATGGGTGCCCATGCCGATCAGCATCACGTCCCTGGCCAGGCCGACGGCGGCCCGCAGCTCGGGCGAAATGAGAATGCGGCCGGCAGAATCGATCTCGACATCGCAGGCGTTACCGAGGAAAATGCGCTGCCATGCGCGGGCCGACATCGGCCAGGCGGCGATTTGTTCGCGGTGCGATTCCCACACCGGGCGCGGGAAGAACAGCAGACAACCATTCGGATGCTTGGTGAGCGTAAGGCGGCCTTCGCACTGAACTGCGAGTGCGTCACGGTGCTTGGCGGGGATAGACATCCTGCCTTTGGCATCGAGGTTGATTGCGGACGCGCCTTGAAACACGGTGTATACCTAGCTTAGAGTTTGATGGATCGGTTTAGTTTGCGCGTCGGATCATGATTTTTTTCCCACAAAACTACACTTTTCCACACAGTTGCCCACTTTAGAGGAAGCATTCCTAGGGGTCAAGCGGTTTCCGATAGGAAAATGGTAAATTTTCCAATGAAGTCAATGACTTAGCGCGTTTCGCTGAAGTGACGTAAAGTAAAAATACGTCGATAAATTAGGCACTTATCAAAGACAGTGAATGTGGCTTCTCAGCTGTATGGACGCTTTTCTCTTCTAAAATAAATGTCCACAGTTCAATTCCCGCAACAAATGCAGGGAACTGTGCGGCATTGCGCGATCAACCCGTCCGGGGTAGGATTTGAACGCGGGCCGGCCGTTTTGACGGCCCCGGCGGACAGTGCCGCCACGTCACTTTCAGGAAGTGCGGCAAGCTGGCGGAGCGGCTGGTGCGTGGCCAGTTTGCCAACCCTGAAACGTCGCGCGCGTTTCGCGACGAGTTCATCGACGTGGAGATCGACGCCAGCCAGATCTTCTGGGTGCTGACGGCCAACAGCACCGACGGCATTGCGGCGCCGCTGCTGAACCGGATGGCGGTATACGAGGTGCCGGCGCCGACCCTGGAGCAGGCGGCGGGAATTGCGCAGCGGATCTATGCGGGGCTGCTGCGCGAGCTGCACCTGGGGAAATTCGCGCCGCAACTGAACGGCGCAGTCATCGACAGGCTGGCTGGCGTGTCGCCGCGCGACATGCGCAAGACGCTGCTCGACAGCCTGGGATATGCGGTGGCGGCGGCCCGCGACCAGGTCAAGGCGGAAGACATCCGCGTCAAGCCGGGGGCGGGCAAGGCGCGGATCGGATTCTGATCTGTGGCGCCGAATGCATATTAGATAAGCTATACTGGCGATGGGTGCTCACACGCCGTGTGCAGCAGGAAAAGCGTCGGTCGGGCCGCCACGCGAACATCCCGCGCCTCCATGAACCCTCCTGCCACCACGTCGCATCGCCAGCTATCCCTTACTTTCAAACGTTTTTTCGCGTCGAACAAGTCGAGCGGAATCGTCCTCATCGTCTGCACGCTCGTGTCGCTGCTGTTGGCCAATTCGCCATGGGGCGATACTTATCAGGCGCTGTGGCACCGGCAATTACTCGGCATGAGCGTCGAGCACTGGATCAATGATGGCCTGATGGCGATCTTCTTCCTGATGGTCGGCCTCGAACTCGAACGCGAAATGTACAACGGCGAATTATCCGACTTTCGCAACGCGCTGCTGCCGATATTCGCAGCGGTCGGCGGCATCTGCGTTCCCGCGCTGCTGCACTTCAGCCTCAACGCCGGCTCGCCGACCCAAGGCGGCATCGGCATTCCGATGGCGACCGACATCGCGTTCGCGCTCGGCGTGCTTGCCCTGCTGGGCAGCCGGGTGCCGGCATCACTCAAGATATTTTTGACCGCGCTGGCCGTCATCGACGACCTGTGCGCCATTGTCGTCATCGCGCTGTTCTATACGAACACGCTGTCGATGGTCTATCTGGCCGGCGCGCTGGCCGTGTTCGGCGTGCTCGTCTGCATGAATCGCTTCGCGCGCGTGATGGCGCTCGCCCCCTATCTCATCGGCGGCGCGCTGATGTGGGTGCTGATGCTCAAATCGGGCATCCACGCGACCATCGCCGGCGTGCTGCTGGCGTTTGCGATTCCCTTTTCGGCGCGGGAAGACGACCAGCAGTCGCCTTCGCACCGGCTCGAACACGCGCTGCATGTTCCGACCGCGTTCGTGATTCTGCCGCTGTTCGCGCTGGCCAACACCGGCATCATCATCGCGGCCGGCTGGACCGAGCAACTGGCCTCGCCGAACAGTCTCGGCATCTTCGCTGGCCTGATGCTCGGCAAGCCGATCGGCATCTTCCTGTTCAGTTTTGCCGCGGTGTCGTTCGGCGTGTGCAGGCTGCCGCTCGACCTCGGCTGGCGCCATGTGCTCGGCGCCGGGATGCTGGGCGGGATCGGGTTCACGATGTCGATCTTTATCACCAACCTGGCGTTCGCCGGTCAGGCGAGCGACATCACGGCGTCGAAGATCACGATCCTGCTGGCGTCGCTATCGGCCGGGGGGTGCGGCTTCGTGTGGCTGAAATTCTTTGGCCCGCACTTGCCGACCGATACCGATCCCGACAGCGTCGACTATGCAGTTTCGGCGTCACGCTGATCTACGATTGCGTCGTCGCCTTGCGCTGAAACCTGCACCAGGAAGTTCATTTGAAACTCCACATACAAATGCAGGATGGGTGCGGGAGCGAACAGAAGGCCGTTGATATAACTGCGATTCTGGCATCAATCCAACCACGCTGCACTCTACGAGGCTACATCATGAACGAAGACCTGCCAAGCCAGCCCGTCCCTGACCGTTCGATCTACCTTCATGAGGAAATGGAAGTCGCTTACTGGATGAAAGAGCTGGGTGTCAGCAGGGATCAACTGCGCGATGCCGTTCAGCAGGCCGGCACCGGTGCGACCGCTGTCAAGAACCTGCTCGGGTTGCATTGAGCGTTAGGTAGCCAGCAGCACACCGGGGTCTGCCCCCACAGGCACTCGGCGTCCCCGTCAGACCCCAGACCCGGACGGCGCCCAGCCGCGCGAGCGTTCCACTGCCCTCGCCCACGTCGCCATCAGTTCGCGCCGCCGATCCTCCGGCATCAGCGGCTCGAACTGCTTTTCCGCCTGCCACTGCGCCGCCACTTCTTCGCGCGACTGCCAGAATCCGATCGCCAGTCCAGCCAGCCAGGCCGCGCCCAGCGCGGTCGTTTCCGTCACTTTTGGCCGCACCACCGGCACGCCGAGCAGGTCGGCCTGGAATTGCATCAGCAAATCGTTGCGCGCGGCACCGCCGTCGGCCCGCACCTCGGTCACCGGGATCGCGGCATCTTTCTGCATCGCCATCAGCAGCTCGGCGCTCTGGTAGGCAATCGCCTCCAGCGCTGCCCGCGCCACGTGCCCACGATTGCTGCCGCGCGTCATGCCGATCAGGGTGCCGCGGGCGTACGGGTCCCAGTGCGGCGCACCGAGCCCGGCAAATGCCGGCACCAGGTAGACGCCGCCGTTGTCCGGCACGCTCAGCGCCAGCTCCTCGACGTCGCACGATTTTTCGATGATGCCCAGGCCGTCGCGCAGCCACTGCACCGTCGCCCCGCCCATGAAGACGCTGCCTTCGAGCAGGTAGTCGGTGGCGCCGTCGATGCGCCAGCCGACGGTGGCCAGCAGCCGGTTGTGCGAGGCGACCGCCTGCTGGCCGGCGTGCATCAGCATGAAGCAGCCCGTGCCGTAAGTATTCTTGACCATGCCCTGGGTGTGGCAGGCCTGGCCGAACGTGGCCGCCTGCTGGTCGCCGGCGATGCCGCAGACCGGTACCGGCGCGCCGAACAGCTCGGTGTGGGTGTGCCCCACCACTTCCGAACTGGACACAACCTGCGGCAGCACCTCGGGGGGAATATCGAACAGCGCCAGCAAGCGCGGGTCCCACGCCACGTCGTGGATGTTGAACAGCATGGTGCGCGAGGCGTTGGAGACGTCGGTGACATGGCGCCCGGTCAGCTTGAACGCGAGCCAGCTGTCGACGGTGCCGAAGGCGAGTTCGCCGCGGCGTGCGCGCTCGCGGGCGCCGGCCACGTTGTCGAGCAGCCAGGCGAGCTTGGTGGCGGAAAAGTAGGCGTCGAGTTCGAGCCCGGTGGCCTGCTGGACAAGCGCGGCGTGGCCGTCCGCGCGCAGCCGTTCGCAAGCGTCGGCGGTGCGCCGGTCCTGCCAGACGATCGCCGGCGCCACCGCTTCGCCGCTGCGGCGGTCCCACAGCAGCGTCGTTTCGCGCTGGTTGGCGATGCCGACCGCGGCCACCTGCGCGGCCGACACGCCGGCTTCGCGCAGCACCTGGCGCGCGCAGGCGAGCTGGCTGCTCCAGATGTCGTTGGCGTCGTGCTCGACCTGGCCGGGAACCGGAAAATGCTGCGGGAATTCGTGCTGGGCGCTGCCGCACAGGCGGCCATCGTGGTCGAACAGGATGGCGCGCGAACTGGTCGTGCCCTGGTCGAGGGCGAGGATGTACTGTTTCATACGCAGCTCCCCGATTGGCCCGCGGGCGCACGCGCGCCGGGGCCGGAAATATGAAGTGAAGCAGGCCGATAGGCCGGATTTTGTTACGGCCGATGCCCTTGCGAACACCCGCTATGACAGCCATTCCTCTAGGCGCAGAATTACTCCTGCGCTCAAGCTCCCTACCCGCACGCTCCGCGAGCCGCCTCAACGCGTGCCTATTTGGGATTGCTCCAGATGGAGGTTACCGCGTTTCACCGTAACTTAATACGCTCGTCTCTGTGGCCCTATTCCTCGCCTTATACCTTGCGGCTTTCGGCGGACGGCCGTTAACCGTCATCCTGCTCTATGGAGTCCGGACCTTCCTCCCGCCGACGCATTACACGCCAGCCAGCGACTGTCTGGCCTGCTTCACGGCGCCATTGTACCGCGCCACGGGCCGCGCCGGCAGAACGATCGGCGCAATGGCGGATGCGACAGCGCCTAGGCCTCCTGCGGCGGCGGCGCGGCGCGCGACACCAGCACCCGGTCGATGCGGTGATTATCCATGTCGACGACCTCGAAGCGATGGCCGTCACGGTCAAAATGGTCGGCCGGCTTGGGCACGTGGCCCAGCTCGTCGAGCACGAAGCCGGCCAGCGTCTGGTAGGCGCCGGATGCTTGATCCGGGAACGCGGTATTTGCGCCGAGCTTGTCGCGCACAAGGTGCAACGAGATGACGCCGTCCATCAGCCAGCTGCCGTCGGCGCGCTGCACCGCATCGCCGTTGCGCTCCTCGACACCCGGCGCGTCACCGACCAGTGTATTCATCAGGTCGGCCATGGTGACGATGCCGCCGACCTGGCCGTGTTCGTCGACTACCAGCGCCAGCTCGGCCCGGTGCGAGCGAAACTGTTCCAGCAAGTCCATCGCGCTGACCGAATCGGGGACGAACAGCACCGGTTTCATCGCCGCCAAATGTCGATGCCGCCAATCGAGTCGCGATGCACCGCCTGCTCCAGCAGGTCGCCGGCATGCACTACCCCGATTATATGGGAGCGGTCGCCGCGATAGATGGGCAAGCGGCGATACGGACTGCGCGCGATGTGCTGCAGGTTGCGCTTGCTGTAGTCGTCGATGTCGATCAGTTCGAGGTCGATGCCGGGCGTCATCACCCCGCTGAGGCGCTGGTCACGCAGTCCCAGGGCGCGGGTGACGATGTCGTATTCGCCTTGTTCGAGCCCGCCGGCGGCGGTGCCCTCCTTGAGCACGGCCAGCGAGAGCGCCGTGCGGGCGCCATGGCTGCCTTCGGCGGCACGCTTTTGCAGCCGCGCTCGCTTCGACGACACCAGGGCCAGCTCTGCCATGGCGAACACGCCGTTGAGCAGGATCCGTCCGAGGATGATGAATATTTCCATGGCAGACACGTCGAGCCGCTCGTCAATCGTTGACGATCGACTGCGCGCCGGTCGCGCGTTTGAGCAAAACCAACCGTGTGCATATTGCCGCCGTTGGCGGACGGCGTGCCACCGCCACCGCGTGTCACGGGTGCGCGTCGGCCGCGACTGTCCGGCCCGATCAGTTCAGAGCGACCTGGTCGGCCCGAATGGCGAAAATCTCGTCGATGATCTTGCCGATGTTAGTGCGAATCGCGCCTTCGTTGGCCAGACGGAGACGTTCGGTCCCGACGAAGGACGAATTCCATGCCGCCGTGTATGGCAGGCTGACCGTACGGTTCAGCACTTCCTTGCCGCTTGCGCGCTCCGTCAAGACGTAATTGACGGTGACGGTGACGGTCATGCTGGCGCCGACCATCGGCTGCTCGACCTTTTGCATGTGCGCCGTCAACAGGTATTTGCCCGCCTGCTTTCCGGCTGACAGCAAGCCGGCATCCTTCAGCGACCCCTCCAGCGCCTGCTCGAACTCGCTGTTGCCAACATTCGATACCCACATCGGATTGGTTTCCTTGCCGCCGGAAACATCCTCGACGGCGACGTTGTTTCGCATCGGCGTGTTTGCAACGCGCAGCGCAGGGCTGACCTGCGCCGTCATCTGATCGGTCCGGGCCGGCGCCGCACAACCGGACAACAGGGCCGCCGACAAAGTAAACAGCGATAGGAGGGAGATGGTTTTCAGGCTTTTCATGGTTTTATTGCTTGCGATCGAGGGGAAAAGCGGATGCAGATACCATTCCAGGGCATTTGCGAATAATTGCCGATTGCTGAACTGCGTCATATTCACCGCGCAGCCGGCCGTAATCGGCCTCCTGCTGCCTGGTGCCGCCCAGCGCGAATAGCGCTGGCCAGAACAGAATCACCCCTACGCCGGCAATCGCCTTGTCGTTCGATGCGGCGGTGTCAAGCCGCCCGCCAAGCTGCACGACGCGGGTTTGAATGCGCTGCGACTCGCTGGCGAGCTGGTCACAATCATAGGACTGGTATTGCATCGGCGAAGTGTAGGTCGGCGAAATATCCTTCGACGCCGTAGCGCATCCAGACAACACGAGACTGGCCGATACGGCGGCAATCGCTATTCTCTTCATGGTCTTCCCTTTATTAACGTCCTTGTTGTGGAGAGTCGGCATTCTATTGCCACAAGGACTTTAGTTCTTATTGGCAAGATTTGTCAATAAATATTATTTACCACTTGTTAACACGCGTCGCTGTGTGCCGCGCACCACACTTCCGCCCGGCCATTTTTGAAATTTGGTGTCGCCATTTCAAAAGCCACCTAGAAACGGCTCGCATAGAATGGCTGCCATACGCCCCAGTTCGCCTGGCGCTGATAACCACATAGGCAGACATGACCCACCCATCCCGCACCGGCGGCCAGATCCTGGTCGACGCACTCAAGATTCACGGCGTCGACACCGCCTTCGGCGTGCCTGGCGAGAGCTTTCTCGACGTCCTCGACGCGCTGCACGACTCGAGCATCCGCTTCATCATCAACCGCCAGGAAGGCGGCGCCGCGTTCATGGCCGAGGCCTACGGCAAGATGACCGGGCGGCCGGGCATCTGCTTCGTTACCCGCGGGCCGGGCGCCACCAACGCCTCGATCGGCGTGCACACCGCCTACCAGGACTCGACGCCGATGATCCTGTTCATCGGCCAGGTCGGCCTCGACTTCATGGACCGCGAAGCGTTCCAGGAGATCGACTACCGCCGCATGTACGGCCAGATGGCCAAGTGGGTGGCGCAGATCGACCGCGCCGACCGCATCCCCGAATACATCGCGCGCGCCTTCCAGGTCGCCACCAGCGGCCGCCCGGGCCCGGTGGTGCTGGCGCTGCCCGAAGACATGCTGGTGGCGCTGGCCGCCGTCGCCGACACCCGCTCCTATCAGCCGGTGCAGGCGTCGCCGTCCGCCGCCCAGATCGACAGCTTGCGCACGCTGCTCGCAGCGGCGAAAAATCCGCTGCTGCTGCTCGGCGGCGGCACCTGGAATGCCCAGGCCTGCGCCGACGTGCAGCGCTTCGCCGAAGCGAACGCGCTGCCGGTGGCATGCGCATTCCGCTTCCAGGATTTGCTCGACAACGCGCACCCGAACTACGTCGGCGACGTCGGCATCGGCATCAATCCGACGCTGGCCGCGCGCGTGAAGAACGCCGACCTGCTGATCGCCTTCGGCCCGCGCCTGGGCGAAATGACCACCAGCGGCTACTCGCTGCTGGCGTCGCCGACACCGACCCAGCAGCTGGTGCACATCCACCCGGACGCCGAGGAACTGGGCAGCGTGTACCAGGCCGACCTGATGATCGTCAGCGGCGCGCCGCAGGCAGCGGCGATGCTGGCGGCGATGGCGCCGGTGGCCGCCGATGCGTGGCGCCACACGGTGGCCGAGGCGAAAGCCGAACTGGCGGCGTACCAGCAGCAGCCGCCGATTTTCCAGCACGGCAGCGCCCCGCTCGACCTGTGGCAGCTGGTGCAGGAGTTGATGGCGGCAGCGCCGAAGGACACCATCATCACCAACGGCGCCGGCAACTACGCGACGTGGGCGCACCGCTTCTACCGCTACGGCGCGATGCGCACGCAGCTCGCGCCCACCAGCGGCGCGATGGGCTACGGCGTGCCGGCCGGGATCGCGGCCAAGATCATCGATCCGCAGCGCACCGTGGTTACCTTCGCCGGCGACGGCGAGTACATGATGAACGGCCAGGAGCTGGCCACCGCGGTGCAGTACAAGGCGGGCGTGGTCATCATCGTCTTTAACAACAGCATGTTCGGCACCATCCGCATGCACCAGGAGCGCGACTATCCGGGCCGGGTGTCCGGCACCACGCTCTCCAATCCGGATTTCGCCGCGCTGGCGAAGGCGTATGGCGCGCACGGCGAAGTGGTGGCGCGCACCGAGGAGTTCGGCCCGGCGCTGGCGCGCGCGCTGGAACACACGCGCACGCAGAAGCTGCCGGCGCTGATCGAACTGCGCTACGACGGCAACCTGATCACGCCGAATGCGACGCTCGAGACGATCCGCGCCAACGCCGAACGAGCGAAGGCGGCCAGCTAGGCCTAGTGCGGCGAGGCTTCGGTGAACGTCGGCGACGCCGGCGCCTCGGCGCCGATCGAGCGCAGCGTGAATTCTTCGATGCCCAGTTCGGGCGGCAAGGGGACCGGCTGCTCGCCCTTGCCCAGCTCGCCCACCGGGCTGGTGCGAAACAGCGCGATCAGCGCGATGAACAGGCCGCACAGCACGGTGCGCAGCGTCGCCGCACCGCGCACGACGATCTTATCGGTAGACAAGATACGCTTGAAATACCCCGCGATCTTCATCGCCATCCCCTGGATGAGTCAACTCTGCCATGACTTATACCAGCGACAAAGTGCTGCCTGGCTGATCTGCTTCAAACGCGCGCATCACTTGTTGGCCGCGCGTTTCAGCCAGCGCATCAGCGCCCCCACCAGCGGCAACTTTTGGTACAGTTCCTCGGCCGCATCCCAGTAGTCGCGGTGCATGACAACGGCGCCGCCGTCGTCGAAGCGGATGTGGGTGGAGCCGCGGATGCACTGGCGTTCGCGCGAGAAGCGTTTCATGCGGAACGTGAAATCCCAGACCAGGAAGGCGTCGTCGCCTTGCAGGACGCGGGTGCCGACGGCGAAGCGCGGCGCGTCGACCTGCTCGTACATGTGGCGAAAGATCGCCGTGATCGGCACGATGCCGCGTACCTCGTTGAACGGATCCTTGAACCTTGCGTCGGGCGCGTAGATCGCCGGCAGCTGCGACAGCGATTCGAGGCTGAGCGTTTCGTAGAAGCGTACCAGCCGGTCGAGTTGTTCCTGGTGTTTCATAGCCCCGTCACCTTGTGGATCAGCCAGAAGTATGCACGGTACGGCAGCAGGCGCGCAAGGCGCATGCTGTTGGTGAAGCGGCGCGGGAAATGCACGTGGAACTGGCCGTGTTCGATCCCTTCGAGCATCGCCGCCGCCGCTTCGTCGGCGCTGATAATTGCCGGCATCGGGAAGTCGTTGTGGGCCGTCAGCGGCGTGTCGACGAAGCCGGGATTGATCTGGTAGACGGCGATGCCGCGCGGGCGCAGGTCGAGGTACAGCGACTCGGCCAGGTTGATCAGCGCCGCCTTGGTCGGCCCGTACACCAGCGCCTTCGGCAAGCCGCCGAAGCCTGCCACCGAAGCGACGATGCCGATGCCGCCGGCGCCCTGGCGCAGCAGCACCGGCAGCACCGCGTCGAGGCAGTTGAAGGCGCCGCGCAGGTTCAGGTCGACCATCGCGTTGGCCGCGTCCAGGTCGAAGCTGTCGGCGCGCATCTCGTTGTAGCCGCCGGCGACCACCAGCACCAGGTCGATGCCGCCCCAGGCGGCGATGATGGCGTCGCGCGCGGCCAGCACGCTGGCATGGTCGGTGACGTCGAGCGGCAGCGCCAGCGCGTTGGCCGCGCCGGTCGCCACCGCGTCAAGCCTGGCGGCGTTGCGGGCCGACAGCGCCACCCGCGCGCCTTGCCGCAGCAGCCGGGCGGCGGCGGCGGCGCCGATGCCGGTCGAGGCACCGATCATCCAGACGCGCTTGCCCGACCAGGAGTCGATGCGCGGATTCATCGCTTGGTGAACGACAGCGTCACGTGGCCCAGGTTGACGCCGAATTTGCTCATCGCGGTCCGGTTCAGCATGACCTTGTCGTCGATCAGGAACATCCAGTCTTCCATATCGACGTTGTAGACCTTGTCGCCGACCGGTTGCGCCAGCACGTACTTCCAGCGCAGCGCGTTGCCGGACTCGATTCCTTCGGCGACGCCGATGACGTCGGGCGCGGTCGCGGTAAAGGTTCCGGGGCCGGTCTTGCGGATGGTCCAGACGCGCTTTTGTTTGGTGCCGTCGGAGTAGGTGAAATCTTCGTCGAGCGTGCCGGTGTCTCCCACCCAGCTGCAGCGCATCACCACGACGAAGCGCTTGACGACGTCGCCGGAGCGGTCCTGGAACATGCCGTGGGCGTCGAGAATGCCGTTGAAGTAACGCTGGATGTCAAGGCGCGGGGACTCCTTCGCATACTGGTCGGGCTTGGGCGACGAGCAGCCGCCAAGTACCACGCCGAGCGCCGCGCCGAGCGCCAGCGCGCCGATAAGTCGTTTGGTATTCATGGTATCTCCTTTTAGATTAACAATCGCGCAGCGGCGCGCGCCACAGCATGGCGGCGGCCGTCAGTTTCAATGCACATGGCAGCAGCGCGTACGCCGCCGCCAGCGCGCCTACCGCACCCTGCCCGCCCGGCACGTAGCCGAACCAGCCAAGCAGCGGCAGCGCAATGCCGGCGGCCAGCGCCAGCGTCAGTTGCACGCCCCAGTTCCACACGCCGAAATACGCCGCCTCGCGCGAGCCCCCATGGCCGGCCTTGCCGATCACGCCGGCCAGCAGGGCCGGCGGCAGCGCCAGGTCGGCGCCCAGAGCAATCCCCGACAGCAGGCAGATCGCGCCAAAGCCGACCGCGGCGCCAGGCGCCAGGCCGAACGCCCAGACGAACACCAGCGCCGAGGCAAGCATGGCGCCGGCCCACACGCGCGCTTCGCCAAAGCGGCGCGCCAGCGCGACCCACAGCGGCAACGACAGCGCCGCGGCGCAGAAGTACAGGATCAGGAAGGGGCCCGACATGGCGGCCAGGCGCAGGCGGTCGGCGGCAAAAAACAGGAACAGCGTGGCCGGGATGGCCGACGCCACGCCGTTGACCAGCAAGACGGCAAACAGCGCGCGAAAGCGCGGCTGGCGAAACGGCATGACGAGCGCGCTCCATTCGAGCGGCGCGGCGGCGGCGGTGGCGGCGGGACGGTCGGCCTTGGCCAGCAGCAGCGCGCCGCCAAGGCCCAGCGCCACCGCGAACGCCAGCGCCAGGGCGTCGTAGCCGGCGGCGGCGGTGACGCCGGCGGCCAGCACCACGCCAACCAGGCCGCACGCTTCGCGCACGCCGGTCACGCGGGCGCGCTCGCTCGGTGCATGCGACAGCGCCGCGCCCCAGCTCTGGTGGGCGATGGTGGCCAGGCTGAAGCCCAGGTAGACCAGCATCAGCGTGGCGCCGAACCAGGCCAGCGTGGCGCCCGCCGCCATGGCCGGAGGGTGGAACAGCGCAATGAAGCTGGCCAGCAGCAGCGGCAGCGCCAGCGCGACGTAGCGCGCGTAGGCGCCGCCGCCGCGCTCGATCCACCAGCCGAGCAGCGGATCGATGAAGGCGGCGACGATGCGCGCAACGAGCAGCGCGGCGCCGATCAGCGCCAGCGGCAGGCCGGCGCGCACGGCATAAAACTGCGGCAGGTAGACGTAGATGGGCAGCGCCACCATGGCCAGCGGCAGGCCGAAGAAGCCGTAGTACAGCAGCTTGGGCAGCCCGAGCGCCTTCACGGCGGCGGCGCGGCGTTGGCCAGCAGCGCGGTGCGCAGCGCCGGCGCGGTGGTGGCGGGATCGAGCCAGATGCCGAAGAAGGCACGGGCGAATGCCGGGTCGGCGACAGTGCCGAGCGGCTTGCCGTCGAGGTAGAAGCGGGCGCCCTCGCCCGGCACGTTGACGCCGGTGATGCTGCTGCCTTCGTTCACGTCGGGGAACAGCGCCGTCATCCGGGCCAGCCACGCCTGGCGCTGGGCGGCGCTGCCGGCGCCGATCCTGGCCATCTGTTCGGCGCTGGCCTGGGCGATCTTGGCGCCATCGAGCTTGCGCGCGTAGCGCAGCTCGAGGGCGAACGGCGCCTGCGGCTGATAGCCCTGCGGCCCGACCCACAGCTCGGCCGAGTAGATCTTCATGGTGAACCAGGTGAAGGCGCCGGCGCCCGCCAGGCGCGCCTGCGGCACCGACTGTTCGACGTGGCCGGGGACGGCGGCGGCCTGCGCCAGCGCGCACGCGCACGCCAGCGACGCCAGTGCGACCAGGCGGCGCAGCACCATCATTTCTTCACCAGCGTGAAGTGCATGACGTTGGTGTTGCCGGCCCTGAAGGCGGCCTCGCAATAGCACAGGTAGAACTCCCAGGTCAGGATGAAGCGCTCGTCAAAGCCCTGCGCGCGCACCGTGTCGAGCCGCGCGTGGAACACCTTGCGCCAAGCTGCAAGCGTATCGGCGTAGTCGATGCCGAAGCTGAACCGGTCAACCACTTCCAGGCCATGTTCGGCGGCCAGGCTGGCGAACCTGGATGGCGACGGCAGCATCCCGCCGGGGAAGATGAACTGCTGGATGAAGTCGGTGCCCTTGCGGTAGCGCTCGAACAGTTCATCGGCGATGACGATGGTCTGCACGCAGGCGCGCCCGCCGGCATTGAGGCTATTGGCGATGCATTCGAAGTAGCTTGGCCAGTAGCTTTCGCCGACCGCCTCGAACATCTCGATCGACGCCACCGCGTCGTAGCCGCCGACGCTGTCGCGGTAGTCGCGCAGGTGCAGGTCGACCTGGGCGGTAAGGCCGGCGGCGTCGATGCGCTCGACGGCGTATTGCAGCTGCTCGGACGACAGCGTGAGACCGGTGACGTAGGCGGCGCGCTCGCGCGCCGCCATTTCGGCAAATCCGCCCCAGCCGCAGCCGATTTCCAGCACCCGCGTGCCGGGGGCGATCTGCAGCTGGTCGAGGATGCGGCGGTATTTTTCGGCCTGCGCCTTCTCCAGGTTGGCGCCGCTCGCCGCGTTGAACAGCGCGCTCGAATAGGTCATCGACGGATCGAGCCACAACTTGTAGAACTGGTTGCCGATGTCGTAGTGGGCGTGGATGTTTTTCAGGCTGCCTGCCTTACTGTTGCGGTTGAGCAGATGCTTGATGCGGTAAGCCAGGCTGCCCCACCAGCTGCCATACACCAGCGCTTCGATCTCGGTGCGGTTGCGCGCCAGCAGTTCGATCAGGCCGGCCAGGTTACTGGTGCTCCAGTCGCCGGCGATGTAGGACTCGGCAAAACCGATGTCGCCGGCGCGCGCCGACTGGGTAAACAGGTTCCAGTTCTTCAGCTCCAGCGCGATCGGCGCCGCGCCGTTTCCGAAGTGGCGCACCTCGCCGTCGGGCGTGCGCAGCGCCAGCGCGCCGTGCTGCAGGTTCGACATGAGCTTGAGGAAGATGCGCGCCGCCGCCGGCGCCGGCGACGCGACGATCGCCTGGCCGAGGGTATGGATGGAGTCGGAATTCATCGGGTTACCTTGTTTTCGGGTGGAGCAGGTTGGGAATGGAACGGCACGCGCTTGAGCCAGAGGCGCAGCGCCTGTATATGGATGCGGGCGACGACGCCGAACGTCATCAGCGGGTAGGTGAAGAAGGCGATGGCGACGCGCGCGCTGGTGACCGGCGCGCCGCTGCCGGAGACGCTCGTTTGCAGCAGCAGCTCGCCGGCGGCGTCCTCGTGGTCGATGCGCGCAAGCGTCGCTTCGGCCGCGCCGCGCCGCGAGCGCATGAAGCGGAAGCGGTAGCTGCCGTCGACGGCAAAAAACGGCGACACGTGGAACACCTTGCGGGCCGTGATCTCGGCGCCGTTGGCCAGGTCGCCGCCGTTATCGAGCAGGTAGAAGTGGCGCTCGCCGAAGGTGTTGCGCACGTCGCACAGCACCGCGCGCAGGCGGCCGTCGGCGCGGTGGCAGAACCAGAACGAGACCGGATTGAAGACGTAGCCGAGCACGCGCGGCATCGCCTGCAGCCACACTTCGCCGTCGGCATCGAGCACGCCTTCGCGCGCCAGCAAGACGTCGATCCATGCGGCCAGCGGCGTGCTGCCGTCGCCGTGGTCGGCATCGTGGAACGACAGCAGGTTGAAGCGGTTGCGCGAAAACAGCGCGCAACGCGGGCTGCCGGCGCCCATCGCGCGCAGCGGCAGGCGCAGATAATAGGCGCGATAGGCGAACGCGTTCGCCACCGGCCGCACGCGCTTGTGGCGAACCTGGCCGAAGCACAGCTGAGGCGCCGGCGCGGCGCAGCCGTCAGGCCGCATGCTGGCGCGCCGCCATCAGCAATGTCAGCGACGCCGCCACCGCCAGGCCCGACTTGAGGCCATCTTCGTGAAACCCATAACCGGTCCAGGCGCCGGCAAACCAGGTATTCTGCGCGCCCTGCATCTGCGCCAGCGCGCCTTGCGCGGCCACCGCCGCCTGGTCGAACACGGGATGGGCGTAGTCGAACGACGCCAGCACGCGCGCCGGATCGGGCGCGTCGATCGGGTTGAGCGAGACGATCACCGGCGTGGTGCAAGGCAGCGGCTGCAGCATATTGAGCAGGTAGTGGACGCAGACGTCGGGCGTGGCCGCGGCGGTGCTCTGGTAGTTCCACGCCGACCAGGCTTTTCGGCGCGCCGGCAGGCAGCTCGCATCGGTGTGCAGCACGGCGCGGTTCTGCTGGTAGCGGATCGCCGACAGCAGGTCGCGCTCGTCGGCGCGGGCGTCGCCCAGCAGCGCCAGCGCCTGATCGCTGTGGCAGGCCATGACGACCTGGTCGAAGTGCTCGACGCCGGCGTCGGTCTCGATGCGCACTGCGCGCGCGCCGCCGCTGACGCGCAGTACCGAGCGCACCGGGCTATTCAAGCGGCACGACGGGATCGCCGCCAGCATCTTGTCGACGTACTTGCGCGAGCCGCCCCTGACGGTGCGCCACTGCGGCCGTCCGCTGACCTGCAGCAGGCCGTGGTTGTGGCAGAAGCGCACGAAAGTCGACAGCGGAAACGCCAGCATCTGGTCCGACGGGCACGACCAGATGCAGGCGGCCATCGGCAGCAGGTACCAGTCGCGAAACTGCGCGCTGTAGCCTTGCTGGTCGAGCCAGTGGCCAAGCGCGGCGTCGGGCATGGCGGCGCCCTGCGCCATCGCGCCGGCCTCGCGGTTAAAGCGCATGATGTCGCCCAGCATGCGCAGAAAGCGCGGGCGCAGCAGGTTGGCGCGCTGGGCGAACACGGTGTCGAGATTGGCGCCGGCCCATTCGAGCATGGCGCTAGCGCCGAGCGGCAGCTTGACCGAGAACGACATCTCGCTGGGCGCGGTATCGACGCCGAGCTCATCGAACAGCTTGATCAGGTTCGGATAGGTGCGGTCGTTAAAGACGAGAAAGCCAGTGTCGACGCCGAAACTGGCGCCGTCGAGCGTGACGTCGACGGTGTTGCTGTGGCCGCCAAAATAATTGCCAGCTTCGAGCAAGGTCACGTCGGCCGACGCCTGGGCGAGCCGGTACGCGCACGACAAGCCGGCGATGCCGGCGCCTATCACCGCTATTTTCATGCCAACCCGCCTTCATTGATGTATCTTTGTCGTGGACAAACCATATGGAGTGCCCATAATCCACGAAAAGTCAATCGTCGTCAATTGTTTGTCCTAGACAAACGAGTCGGGAGATGATTAGATAGTCATACCTTGTCGCTACCGGCAGCGCAACAGGGGCTGCGCAGTCCATAACGAACGGAAGCAATCTTTATAGGCGTACAAGATCCGATGCATTTGTCGTATTGACGTCATCTCAATGTAGAATGCAGACAGCCGCCTACAGAGCGGCGATGTCCTGAACAGGAACCGACACTTTGACCGAGCCCGACATGACCAGCGCCCCCCTCCCTGCCGTACTGAGCAGCATTAGCGACGTCGAACGCGACATCGGCGTTGCCAAGGAAACCCTGCGGGTGTGGGAGCGCCGCTACGGCTTCCCGCAGCCGCGGCGCGACGCCAACGGCGAGCGCGCCTACCCGGCCGACCAGGTGCACCGGCTGTCGCTGGTCAAGCGCCTGCTCGACCAGGGTTACCGTCCGGGCAAGATCATGGCGCTCGGCACCGAGGAACTTGCTGAACTGGGCAGCAAGCTAAGTCCGGCGACCCCGCATCGCGGCCTGGACGACCCGGAAATCCGCGCCTGCATCGCGCTGCTGCGCTCGCACAAGATGGCTGAACTGCGCCAGCGTCTGTCGCAGTCGATCCTGCTGATGGGGCTGCAGCGCGGCGTGACCGAACTGATCGCCCCGCTGACCTCGGCCGTCGGCACGTCCTGGGCGCGCGGCGAACTGGCCGTTTTCGAAGAGCACCTGTTCGCGGAACTGCTGCAAGGGGTGATGCGCAGCGCCATCTCCGCCGCTACCCAGCACGCCGGTCACGCGCTGGCGACGCCGCGCGTGCTGTTGACCACGGTGCCGCAGGAACGCCACGGCCTCGGCCTGCTGATGGCCGAAGCGCTGCTGGCGCTGGAAGGGGCGCACTGCGTCTCGCTCGGCGTGCAGACGCCGCTTGGCGACATTGTCGAAGCAGCTCTGTCGCAGCGCGCCGACATCGTGGCGCTGTCGTTTTCCGGCGTCACTTCGCCGCGCGCGGCGGTCGACAACGTCAACGAACTGCGCACCCGGCTGGGCGACCGTGCCGAAGTGTGGGCCGGCGGCGCCGGCGTCGAAGCGGCGCGGCGCCATCTCAATCCTGCCAACGTGCTGAACCTGGGCGGCATTCCGGCGGCGGTGGCGCGCTGGCGCGCCCAGCACGGCGCGCTTGCCGCTTAAGCAACGCATGCGGCGAAGCATCGCCCTGCTCTGGTAAAATACCGGCCAGTCGATTCGTCGTGCCCGGCAGCGCCGGTCATGTGCATGCAGCGCCCGCCCCTAGACATCCATGTTCAGTTTTTTCAAGAAGAAACCGCCTGTTCCCGAGACAGCACCGCCGCCACCCGAGCCGGTCGTGACCGCCATTGAACCTGGCGTAGTGCCTGCCGCGCCTTCCACGCCTTCGCGCCGCTACGGCACCACGTCGACTTTCATTGCGCCGCCGCGCGCGCCAGCGCGGCCGGATCGGCTGCCTGTGCCGGCGCCGGCGCCGCTGATCGTCGAGACCGCCGAGCGCCTCGGCGGCAGCGAAGCCGAGCGCAAATCGTCGTGGATGGCGCGCCTGAAGGCCGGCCTGTCGAAGACGTCGTCGAACCTCAGTTTGCTGTTCGTCGGCGCCCGCATCGACGAAGACCTGTACGAGGAACTCGAATCGGCGCTGCTGATGGCCGACGCCGGCATGGACGCGACCCTGTTCCTGCTCGACGGCCTGCGCCGCAAGGTCAAGGAAGACAAGCTGCTCGACGCCGCCGCCGTCAAGCGCGCGCTGAAGGTGCTGATGACGGACCTGCTGCGCCCGCTCGAAAAGCCGCTCGAACTGGGCCGCCACGCGCCGCTGGTGATGATGATCGCGGGCGTGAACGGCGCCGGCAAGACCACCACCATCGGCAAGCTGGCCAAGCACATGCAACAGTACGACCAGTCGGTGCTGCTGGCCGCCGGCGATACCTTCCGCGCCGCCGCCCGCGAGCAACTGATGGTGTGGGGCCAGCGCAATAACGTCACCGTCATCTCGCAGGAATCGGGCGACCCCGCCGCGGTCGCGTTCGACGCCGTGCACTCGGGCAAGGCGCGCGGCATGGATGTGGTCATGGTCGACACCGCCGGCCGCCTGCCGACCCAGCTGCACCTGATGGAAGAACTGAAAAAAATCAAGCGCGTCATCGGCAAGGGCATGGACGGCGCACCGCACGAGCTGCTGCTGGTGATCGACGGCAATACCGGCCAGAACGCGCTGGCGCAAGTGAAGGCTTTCGACGACGCGCTCGGCCTGACCGGCCTCGTCATCACCAAGCTTGACGGCACCGCCAAGGGCGGCGTGCTGGCGGCGATCGCGCGCACCCGCCCGGTACCGGTGTATTTCATCGGCATCGGCGAGAAAATCGAAGACCTGCAGCCATTTAACGCCGACGAATTCGTCGAAGCGCTGCTCGGATAGGACCACATGATCGAATTTCGTTCTGTCTCAAAACAGTATTCCGCCCACGCCATCGCCTTGCGCGAAGTGTCGCTCGACATTGCCAAGGGCGAACTGGTCTACCTGGCCGGTCCGTCCGGCGCCGGCAAGTCGACCCTGCTGAAGATGATTGCCGCCATCGAGCGGCCGACGTCGGGCTCGGTACTGGTCAACGGCCAGGACATCGGCAAGCTGCGCAAGGAAGGCACCCCCTTCTTGCGGCGCAACCTCGGCCTGATCTTGCAGCAGCAGAAACTGCTGAACGACCGCAACATCCTGGCCAACACCATGCTGCCTTTGTTGGTGACCGGCGCCTCGAAGGCGCAGGCCGAGCAGCGCGCCCGCGCCGCGCTCGACAAGGTCGGCCTGCTCGAGCGCGCCAAGGCGCTGCCGCTCGAGTTGTCCGGCGGCGAGCAGCAGCGCGTGTCGATCGCGCGCGCCATCGTCAACCGGCCGCAGATCATCCTGGCCGACGAGCCCACCGCCAACCTCGACCGGGCCAGCGCCGACAAGGTGCTCGACGCCCTGCGCGCGTTCCACGCGGTCGGCGTGACGTGCATGATTTCCACCCATGACGAATATGTACTGGACGGCGCGGCGCGCGTGATCCATCTCGACCATGGCCAGCTGGTGCAGGAGCAATCATGAAGAGCTGGCTGCGGCAACACCGTTTCGCCATGATGGCGGCGCTGGGCAACCTCGGCAAGTCGCCTGGCAGCTTCCTGTTCAACGTGGTGGTGGTGGCGATCGCGCTGGCGCTGCCGTTTGCCGGCATCACGCTGCTCGACAATGTGCGGCCGATGTCGGAGCAGCTGTCGGTCGATCCGGAAATCAGCCTGTTCGTCGACGCCGGCACCACCCGCGAGCAGGCGCAGGCGCTGGCGCCGTCGCTGCGCGCGGTGCTCAAGGACCACAACGCGAAGATCGTGTTCGTGCCGCGCGAACAGGCGCTGGAGACGCTGAAGGCCAAGAGCGGCCTGTCCGACGTGCTTGGCACGCTGGGCGAAAATCCGCTGCCCGACAGCTACGTCATGACGCTGGGCGGTTTCAATAGCGCCGCCGAAGCGAGCAATGTCGACGCGTTGGCCGACCAGCTGCGGGCGCTGCCTGGCGTCGAAACGGTGCAGGTCGATTCGGCCTGGGTGCGGCGCCTGGCCGCCCTGCTCGGCGTGCTGCGGCTGGTGCTGCTGCTGCTGGCGCTGACGCTCGGCATGGTGGTGATCGCGGTGGTGTTCAACACGATCCGCCTGCAGGTGCTGACCCAGCGCGACGAGATAGCCGTTTCCAAGCTGATCGGCGCGACCGACCTGTTCATTCACCGGCCGTTCTATTACACCGGCGCCCTGCTGGGCCTGTGCGCCGGCGCCGTGGCGCTGGGCGCGGTGGCGCTGGCGCTGCTGCCGCTGAACACGGCGATCGCCGAATTCGCGCGGCTGTACGCCAGCCAATTCCAGCTGACGCCCTTGGCGCCGGCGGCGATCGCCGCCCTGCTGGCCGTCAGCGCCGGCCTCGGCCTGGTCGGCGCCGTGCTGTCGGTGCAGCGCCACCTGGCGCGCCTGCACTAACAACGCTGGGGTCAGGTTGTTGAGCAGGGTGCGTTCTCGTACCGGGCGCCTCCCCTGCGGCGTCTATCGTATACTTGATCGGCGCCACAACCGCGACCTTTCCCAAGAACAACACGTTTGGTTCGATCCAGTTCAGTAGAGGACGATGCCCGTGCTCTACAGTGTTAACGCCGCAATTAGATACTTACAAGCAATTTAATCGCCTATCAGGATCATAGTTCCTGGCGATTGGCACTCTATCTAAGAGAGTGCTAAACTATGTTTGCTGACGGGGAAACACAATCACCACCGTCGGCACCAGGGAACAAACGCTGTGACCGCGCCGGGGAATTTCTCCTCCAGGCCGACGATCCGGCACTACTACATGACGAGGCAACTACATGACGACGATGACCGCACAATCCGCATTGGTACCAACCGCCAATCGCGCTTTGGGCCTGGGCTTCACGGGTAACCTTGGCAATATCGACGCCTATATCTCGGCGGTGAACCGCCTGCCGATGCTGACGCACGAGGAAGAGATTTCGCTGGCCAAGCGGCTGCAGGAACAGAACGACCTCGGCGCCGCGCAGGAGCTGGTGCTGTCGCACCTGCGCCTGGTGGTGTCGATCGCCCGCGGCTACCTCGGCTATGGCCTGCCGCACGCCGACCTGATCCAGGAAGGCAATATCGGCCTGATGAAAGCAGTCAAGCGCTTCGACCCGAACCAGGGCGTACGGCTGGTGTCGTACGCGATGCACTGGATCAAGGCCGAGATGCACGAGTACATCCTGAAAAACTGGCGCCTGGTCAAGGTTGCCACGACCAAGGCACAGCGCAAGCTGTTCTTCAACCTGCGCAGCAACAAGGTTGGCCTGGACGCGATGACCCCGACCCAGATCGACGCGCTGGCCAAGCTGCTCGACGTCAAGCGCGAAGAAGTGATCGAGATGGAAACGCGCCTGTCGGGCCGCGACATCGCGCTCGAATCGCCGACCGATGATGAGGACGACAAGTTCTCGCCGATCGCCTACCTGTCGTCGGACCTGTCGGAGCCGACCAAGGTGCTGGAAGCGGAGCAAGTCACGCGCCTGCAATCGGAGGGCCTGGACACCGCGCTCGGCAAGCTCGACCCGCGTTCGCGCCGGATCGTCGAAGCACGCTGGCTGGCCAACGACGACGGCTCGGGCGCCACGCTGCATACGCTCGCTGAAGAGTTCGGCGTGTCGGCCGAGCGCATTCGCCAGATCGAGTCGGCCGCGCTGAAGAAGATGAAAGGCGCGCTGAGCGCATTCATCTAACCGGCTGCATGCCAGCACAAGAAGGCGCCTGTTACAGGGCGCCTTTTTTCATGTCGAAGTGCGTTACCATGCTGGCATTGTCCATGCGGAATACACGATGAAACGAATCGCCCTGTGGGCCAGATTGCTGTGCGTGTCGGTGCTCTACAGCCTGGCTGGCTGCGCCGGCACGCCGCTCGACCAGCCGCTGCGTGGCGGCAGCTTTCCGCTGGCCGAACGCCAGGCCGTGACGCTGGCGCCCGGCGTGGCGGTGCGCTACGACAGCTTCGCCGACAGCCGCTGCCCGACCGGCGCAATGTGCATCTGGGCCGGCAAGGTCAGCTACAACTTCACGCTCACCAGCAAGGCAGGCGCGGAGAAATTTGCGCTCGATTACGAGGGCGAGCAGTACGTTTCCACGACGCTGCCGGACCTGCGCTTCGGCATTTCGTTTGCCGGCGTGAAGCAGCGGCCGCTGGCCGAACATGCCGTCGTGCTGGAAGTGGCCATCGGGCACAAGTCGCAATAGCAACGTGTCAGCGCTTGCTTCCCGCGGGGAATGCCGGCGGCGCCTGCACCATGCAGCGCCAGCGGCGCCAGACGAACAGCGTGATGGCGATCGTGCCGGCCAGCGCACACCAGGCCCATACCTGGCCGTCGAACTTGCCGCGCACCGCCGCCGGCACCAGGAACAAGGCCGCGCCGGCGCCAACGGCGAGCAGCACCGGCTGCAATCGGTCGGCCACGACGCCGCGCGCATAGTCGCGCAGCAGCACGCCGGCCAGCACCAGCGCGGCGCCGCACACGGCCAGCGCGCGCAGCACTTCGCCGCCGGTCGCGCCCAGCACCCACAGCATCGCCAGCGTGACCACGCTAGCGAACGCCCACATCGCGCAAAATCGGGCGAGCAGGTATCGCGCCAGCGCGCGGTTGAGCTCGCGCGCCATCGGCGCCGCCGGCGACAGGCGCACCAGGCGCTGCTCGGCGGTGCGGCCATAGCAGCGCGCCGCTTCGATGAAAGTCATCATCGCCAGGCCGAACAACACTGTGCTCAACACCAGCGCGCGCGTCATCGTCAGCCGTGCGTGGGCGGTGCCGAGGCCCTGCACTTCGATCAGCACGCGGATCGCCACGCATACCACCACCAGCACCGCCAGCCAGGTGCGCGCGCCGCTGAAGGCGGCGGGACCAAGCACGCGGGTGAACGGCGGCTGGCGGCGCTGGCCGTCGATGCGGATTTCGCGGTGTACCGGCGCGCTCACTGCGTCACCTCGACAAACAGATCGGCCAGCGTCAGGTGCTCGATGCGGATGGCCGGCTCGCGTTCGGCCAGCGCCAGCAGCTCGCCGCTGGCCGCGCTGGTGACGATCTGCGTGATGCCGTCGAGATCCTTGGAGCGGCGCAGCTCGCCGCTGACGGCGAAGCGGTCCAGCAGGCGGCCCGGCCCGGTGACGCGGCGCGCGCTTTGCAGCAATTCGTCCAGCCCGCCTTGCAGGGCAATCTTGCCGCTCTTCAGGAACGCCACTTCCGACGCCACCCGCTCGAGATCGGACAGCACATGGGTCGAGAACACGATGGTGGTGCCGCGCTCGATAAAGCCGTCGAACAGCTCGCGCAGGAAGTCGCGCCGCGCGGCCGGCTCGAGGGCCGACATCGGTTCGTCGAGCACCAGCAGCTGCGGGTCATGCGCCAGCGCGCGTACGATCGACAGGCGCTGCTTCTCGACGGCCGAGAGCTGGCTGATCGGCCGCTTGCGCATGATCTTGTCGAAGCCCCAGCGCGCCAGCAGACCCTCGACCTTGGCGCCGTTCCAGTGCGGGTACAGCGTCTTGAAGTAGTCGAGCATCTGCAGCGGCGAGAGCCAGTCGAACAGGTCGCAGGTGTGCGGCACGTAGGCCAGTTTCGCCCGCGCCTGCGCCGACAGGTTGGCGACCGGCTCGCCGAACACGGTGACGGCGCCGCCGTCGGTTTCCTGCAGCCCCAGGATGCAGTCGAGCAAAGTGGACTTGCCGGCGCCCTTGCGTCCCAGCAGCCCGATCACCTGGCCAGGCAGGATCTCCCAGTCGAGCTGGTCGAGGACCGGCTTGCTGGTGAAATGTTTCGAGATCGACGCTATCTGGATGATCGGTACGGTCATGACGCTTCTTTCAGTATTCTCGTGAACAGGGCAAGCACGATATCGGCATCGAGTTCGAGTTGGCGCGCCTCGCGTGCGGCGCGTTCCAGCGTCGGGCGCAGCAAGTCGATGCGGCTGGCCACGCTGGGGCGGGGCTCCGGCGCCTCGGCCACGAGCATGCCCACGCCGCGCCGGCGCGTCAGCAAGCCTTCCGTTTCCAGGATGCCGTACGCTTTCGACACCGTCATCGGATTGAGCGCCAGCGCCTGGGCGATCTGGCGCACCGACGGCATCGCGTCACCGGGCGCGAGCTGTCCGCCGGCGACCAGGCGCCGCGCCTGGTCGACCAGCTGCCGATAGATCGGCTCGGACGCACCGGGGACGATCGAAAACAGGTGGGCAGAGTGGGCAGCCATGATGTCGCGCTGTATTATTTGACTAATACAGTAATCATATCAAGGTGACATGTCAAGAAAAACCGGCTCGCGGACTGCGATTTGCTACATCGTGAAAATTTTCAATCTCGCCGGAGCTGTCCATGACCCACCAGCCGTCAGCGCATGAGTCGGAGGAAATCGGCACGGCACAGGGCCGAACGCGATTGTGGCATGCATGGCATTAAAATTGGTTGAAAAAAACAACGATACAATACCTCCAACACCAAACTGAAAGGTCTGCCAATGCGAATTATTCGCAGCCAGGAATTTACCGCCGAGCGCGCCTGGGGCGCTGACGATATCGCCAAATGGAACCACGACCCGCCTGCATTGGACCGACCAGCCGTACAAGTGGCATGTCAACGATGGTGAAGAGGTATTTGCAGTCCTGGACGGAACCGTGCACATGCATTATCGGGAAGCGGGCATCGAACGAGTCGTGACCCTGGCGGTTGGCGACGTGTTTTTCGCTGGAGCCGGATGCGAGCATATGGCCCATCCGCGCGGCGAGGCCCGGATTCTGGTCGTTGAACGCGAGGGCAGCGTTTGATTGACTAACGATCAGCACCAAAAAAAGCAGGTCCGGTGTTAGCGGACCTGCTGGCGGTATTGCAAGCGCACTGGAAATTACAGATGCGGCGTGATCTGCGGCATCAGGTCGTCAAAGGTGCGGCCGCTGCCGTTTTCGCCGATCGCGTGCATCTTCCACTCGCCGCCATGGCGGTACAGCTTGGCCATGATCTGCGCCGTATGCGCGCCCTGCACCGACAGGTCGTAGCGCGCCACTTCCTTCTGGTTGGCGGCATTCAAGATGCGGCAGTAGGCATTCTCGACCTGCGAGAAGTTCTGGCCGGTGAAGCTGTTGACGGTGAAGATCAGCGACTTGACCGACGCCGGCACGCGCGACAGGTCCACTTCGATCTGCTCGTCGTCGCCGTCACCGGCGCCGGTGCGGTTATCGCCGGTGTGGACGATGCTGCCGTCTTTGCTCTTGAGCTGGCGGAACCAGACGTAGTCGACCGGCTTGTTCGATTCGTCGAACATGACGCACGACGCGTCGAGGTCGACGCTCTCGGTCTTGCTGCCAAAGCCGAACAAGCCCTTCGACTTGATCGCGTCCCAGCCGAGGCCCATGACGATGCGCGTGAGCGCGCCGCCGGCTTCCTTGTCCAGAGAGATTTTCTGGCCTTTTTGCAAATTGACTGACATGTGAGACTCCTGGTTGTTTTTAACGCGCGCCCTGCTGGGTCCAGGCGCGAAATGCCGCCCGGTTGCGCGAACACACATACACTTTGCCACGCCCGGAAAAGCGCAGCACGACGCCCTCGCCGCTGGTCTGGCTGTTGACCAGGTTGCCGAGGAAGCCGCCGCTGGTGCCGGTCGTGATCGAGATTTCGTAGCGCAGCGTGCTGTCCCAGCACACCACGTGCGAATTGTCGATGATGGCGTCCTTGCCCGGCTCGACGTCGAGTGCCGACATCGAACCGAAACCGGATACCACCACCTGGCCGCTGCCGGACGTTTCAGTGACGAAGAAGCCGCCGCTCTGCGCAAACAGCGCATTGCCGACGCTTTGCGTGCGCACCTTCAGGTCGACTTTGGCACTGGCGGCGACAAAGGCGCCGTCGCTGATGATGTAGTTGCTGGCGCCGACATCGACAATCTGCATCGCACCTGGCAGCGTCGGCGACAGCAGGCAATCGCCGTCGCCGCGCACCGCTTCGATGTGCTGCTGGAAGAACGATTCGCCGTTGGCAAAGGTGCGCATCAACGCGCTGCCGAGGCCGCCCTTCATCTTGCCCTTCAGGTCGAGCGTCGACTCCATCATCACCATCGCATCGGACTCGCAATAGATGGTTTCACCCTTGGCGAGCGAGACGTGGAGGAACGGATCGACATCTCCCGTCACTGTAAACTCTGGCATACCGAGCCTTTCTGTGGAATGGAAGTTTGCAGCCCGTGCCGCCTGGCGCCGGCTGCAACCCTTGCTGCGATTTAAACGTTGACGCCGAAGTTCTTGGCGAGGGGGCCGAGGCCGCCCTTGAAGCCCTGGCCGATCGCCTTGAATTTCCAGTCGGCGCCGGCGCGGTAGACTTCGCCGAAGATCATGGCCGACTCGGTCGAACCGTCTTCCGACAGGTCGTAGCGGGCGATTTCCTTGCTGTCGCCGGCGTTGACGGTGCGAACGTAAGCCTTCGACACCATGCCGAAATTCTGCTTGCGCGCTTCGGCGTCGTGGATGGTGACGCAGATGGCGATCTTCTCGACATCGGCGGCCACTTTCGACAGGTCGAAGTTGATGGTCTCGTCGTCGCCTTCGCCGGCGCCGGTGGTGTTGTCGCCGGAGTGGACGACGGCGCCGTCGACCGACTTCAGGTTGTTGTAGAAGACGAAGTCGGCGTCCGAGCGGACCTTGCCGGCGGCGTCGAGCAGGAAGATTGCACCGTCCAGGTCGAACGCGGCGCCGTCGGTGCTGCGCGCATCCCAACCTAGGCCGACGAGCAGCTTGGTGAGACCGGGAGCTTCTTTGCTCAGGTTGACGTTACCGCCTTTTTGCAGACTGATAGCCATTTGTATATCTCCTGGTAAATGAGTTAAAAACAATGAGAACTAATTGAACACCGTGTAGTTTGACACACGCAGCAAACCGGTGTTCGTCCGTTTGCCGCGGGTTCCTTGCGCAACGCTTATGCCGACGCTTCGCTCAGTTTTTGCTGCTTCTTGTACCGCAACGACGACCACAGCGAGGCGACGATGAAGGCCACGCCAATCAGGCCGGTGAACAGTTCAGGCACGTGGTACTTCATACTTGCCAGCATGATTACTGCCAGGATACCGATCGCGTAGTGGGCGCCGTGTTCCAGATACACGTACTCGTCGAGCGTGCCCTTCTTGACCAGGTACACCGTCATCGAACGGACGAACATTGCGCCAATGGCCAGGCCGAGCATGATGATGACGACGTCCGAGGTGATCGCAAAGGCGCCGATCACGCCGTCGAAACTGAACGAAGCGTCGAGCACTTCGAGGTACAGGAAGGCGCCGATACCGCCGCGCTTGACCACTTCGCCAGCTTCTTCCTTCTCAAGCATGCTGGAGATCACGTCGACGCCGACGTAGATCAGGATGCCCCACAGGCCGGCGATCAGCACGACCATCTTTTGCGCTTCGGCGACCATGCTCAGGCTGGCCATCAAGGTACCAAGCGCGATCATCACGGCGATCGACGAGACCTTGCCGAACGAACCGATCTTCTCTTCGAAGTGGCCGAGCCAGTGCACTTCTTTCTCGTCGTCGAGCAGGAAGTTGAGGAACACCAGCAGCAGGAACATGCCGCCGAACGCCGCCACTTCAGCGTGGTGGGCCGTCAGGTGGGCCGAGTACGCTTTCGGATCGGACAGTGCCAGGTTCCACACTTCCATCATGCCGAGGTCGGCCGCCTGGGCGACGATCACCAGCGGGAACAGCAGGCGCATACCGAACACGGCGATGATGATGCCGACGCCGAGGAACAGCTTTTGCCAGAATTCATCCCACGTCTTCAGTACCGACGCGTTGACCACCGCGTTGTCGAACGACAGCGACACTTCCATGATGCCCAGGATACTGGCGATGGCCAGCGCGGTGAGCGCACCGGACCAGCCGGTGTGCGAGTATCCCCACCAGCCCGCGGCCGCGAGGCACAGGAAGGTGACGATGAATGAAATCCTGAAATGCTTCATTGGTATTCCCCTCAGTTATGTAATTTGATAGCCAACATTATAGTTCCACTGCAGCCGGTTGAAAAAGGGAAGATAATCGAATAAATACTTCGTAAAAGCAGAACAATGAAAAACACCGGCATGAACTTTCGGCATCTATATTACTTCTGGGTGGTCGCCAAGGAAGGCGGCATCACGCGCGCATCCGAACGGCTCGGGCTGGCCGTGCAGACCATCAGCACCCAGTTGGCGCTGCTGGAGCAGTCGCTCGGCAAATCGCTGTTTTCCCAGCAGGGCCGGCGCCTGGTGCTGAACGAATCGGGCGAACTGGCGCTGGCCTACGCCGACCAGATCTTCATGCTCGGCGAGCAGATGCAGGAAGCGCTGGGCGACGCCGACAGCGACAAGACCCGGCTGACGGTCGGCATTTCAGACTCGCTGCCCAAGCTTACCGCTTTCCGGCTGCTGGAGGCCACCACCGCGCTGGCACGCCCGGTGCGCCTGGTCTGTTTCGAGAACAAGTTCGAGGCGCTGCTGGGCGACCTGGCGCTGCACAAGCTCGACCTGGTGCTGACCGACCGCCCGGTGCGCTCCGGCACCACCTTGCGCGTGTTCAGCCACCAGCTGCTCGAAAGCGGCACGATGGTGGTCGGGGCGCCGGCGCTGGCCGCGCGCTACAAGGCAGCCTTCCCGGCGAACTTGAACGGCGCGCCGTTTTTGCTGCCAACACGCAATAATGACCTGCGCGGCAAGATCGACGAATGGTTCGAGCAGCAAGGGGTTCGCCCGGACGTGGTCGGCGAGTTCGAGGACAACGCGCTGCTGAACACGTTTGGCCGGCGCGGCCTTGGGCTGTTTTTTGCCACCGCCGCCCTCGCCTCCGAGGTCAAGGCGCAGTTCGGCGCCGTGCTGATCGGCCACGTGCCGCAGGTGCGCGAGCAGGTGTACGCGATTTCCAACGAACGCAAGATCAAGCATCCCGGCGTCGAGGCGATCCTCGCCTCGGGCCGGCAGGATGGGTCGAAGCCGGCGTGACCGGTACAATGCACTGGTATTTTCATGCTCGCAACCCCGGGGTCAGTGCCGACAAACGGACACGGACTGATCCATGAAGGGGCTATAGCGCCGAGGTCGTGTCCGAATGTCGGCACTGACCCCGGGGGTTCTTTTTGTCCGTAACTACCAATTTATGTATAACTTCCTGTTACTCCTGCTGGCCCTGTTTCTCGTCGTACTCAACGGTTTTTTCGTCGCCGCTGAATTTAGTATCGTCAGCTTGCGCAAGACGCGCATCCGCGCCATCGCCCGCACCCAGGGCATGCGCGGGCGCATCCTGGCCAAGGTGCACAACCAGCTCGACGCCTACCTGTCGGCCTGCCAGCTCGGCATCACGCTCGCGTCGCTGGGCCTCGGCTGGGTCGGCGAGCCGGCTTTTGCCAGCCTGCTCGAGCCGCTGTTCCTGATGGCCGGCGTCACCTCGCCCGCCGTCATCCATGGCGTGTCGATCGTGTTCGCCTTCAGCGTGATTTCATTCCTGCACATCGTGGTGGGCGAACTGGCGCCAAAGTCGCTGGCGATCCGCAACCCGGAAGTGGTCGGCCTGTGGAGCTCGGTGCCGCTGTACGCGTTTTACTGGGCGATGTATCCGGCCATCTGGGTGCTCAACGGCAGCGCCAACATGGTGCTGCGCATGGCCGGCTTGCATGGCAAGGGCGGCCACGACGCGCACTATTCGACCGAGGAACTGAAGCTGATCCTGCGCACCAGCCAGCCAGGCGAAAAATTTACCCGCGACGAGCGCCACATCCTGGCGCAGTCGCTCGACTTCAGCCACCTGCAGGTGTCGGACCTGATGCGCCCGATTAACGAGGTGATTGCGCTGCACGCGAGCAAGTCGCTGCAAGAAAACCTCGAGACGGTGCGCCGCAACCGCTTCAGCCGCTATCCGTATTTCGACGCCAACGGCGAGGATGTGCTCGGCGTGATTCACCTGAAGGACCTGTTCTTCGCGCAGCAGGCGGGCCGCCCGATCAGCGACCTGACCCAGTTCCTGCGCCCGGTGGAGACGATGTCGGCGCGCACGCCGGCGCAGGACATGTTCCGGCGCTTTCGCGACGGCGCCCCGCACTTCGCGCTGATCGGTGAAAAGGGCAAGCGCCCGGTCGGCTTCATCACGCTCGACAACCTGCTCGGCGCGATGGTCGGCGAGATCCGCGATGAATTCCGGCTCAACGAGAACGACTGGCTGCGCCAGACCGACGGCACGCTGGTCGGCAAGGCCAGCCTGCCGATCTTCTCGCTCGAGCGCATCCTCGGCATCGACATCAACAACGAGGAGCTCGGCCTGGACGAAGTCGAATCGGTCGGCGGCCTGCTGATGGTCAAGCTGGGCGATATTCCCAAGCAGGGTCAGCGCATCGAGTTTCCGCGCTTCGACATCGTCGTCAAGAAGATGAACGGGCCGCGCATCGTGCTGGTGAAGGTGATCCCGCAGCTGCAGCGCGAGGTCGATACCGACGACCTCGACTGACCGGCGGCTAGTCCAGCTCGGACTCGGCTTCCTCTTCGAGCGGCTCGGCGGCGAGCACCGGTTCGCTGTCGGCCTCGTCGTCCGCTTTCAGGTTGAGCGCTTCGTCGGGCTCGAAATCATCGTCGTCCTCGAGCTCGTCGCGCTCGCCGCGCATCATCACGGTGGCCGAGCGCAGCGGCGCCTTGCGCGGCGCCTTCGATTCGTCCGCCCACGACAGCATTGCATTGACCATAATTTCAAATTGCTGCATTTCCACGGCGGCCTCCAACGTTGAGTTCGTCTGAAAAGAATATGCCTGCCGGCACCGGCACGTTTGATCTAGCGCAGATTCGTGGACGTCGCCAGCGTTTGCTCTCAGTGTCCCGGAACGTTGCTCGCCCGAAGTTAAATCAGCAATAATATCTATCTAGCATTGAATGGAGGTATTATTGGCAGGCGTCACGGCACGCGAACGATGCCGCCAAGGAGATGACGAGTCCGATGCGCGACCTTTCCGAAAGCGAAGCACTCGACCTCGTGAGCGGCCCGCTCATATGCGAGGACGCGCCAGGCTGGACCCCAATAAACGTACAGGCCGGAACAGTTCGGCTCGGTGCAGGCGTGCTTGACATCGATGGAACCGGGACGCAAATGTACATCGAGCTCATGTACCGTCGAAGTCAAAAGACCAACACGACTACCTTCTTGTTCACCCTCTTCAAGCGATACAGCTACGGCAAAGACCGTGTATATCAGCTTGAAGTGACTCAAACGCCGAGGCGGATCAAGGACCAGCACAAGATATCTCACGAGCACATGGGCAGCACCCGGACTGTCGGGGATGCGGTGTGGGCCAGTTGGGGATATGATGAAGTATTGGCATATTTTTCTGCCCGCACCAACATAATTTTCCGGCCGTTGCCGCCTCACCCTGAACATTTTCAACTCACGGGGGAATGATGATTTGCTCTTCCATTTCCGCACTGATCGGGTTCGAGTGCCACCCACTCTCGGACGACGGCAGCGTCGCCATGATCGATACGCCATTTGCCTTTCCGGATGGGGACGAAATCCCGGTGTTCGTCGAAAAGATGGCCGGTCAAGTGCGGTTCTTCGATGATGGTGCCTTTATCATGCACCTGCTTGGCCGCGGAGTGTCCCTGGACGACGACAGAAAGACGAAGTTCATAAGAAATCTGGCTGAGCCGAATGGCGTTCTCTTGACCGACATGGGTGAGTTGGAAATATGGGCGCCGCAAGAAAATGCTCCGCCAGCATTCGCGAAATACATGGCGACCATGCTTGCGCTCTCTCGTTGGGAGGTCGATCAAAATGGTGTCTCCACCGACACATCGTTATTCCTCGATGAGGTTGCAATGTGTCTCAAGGCTTGGAAATCTGGCGTGCCGCTAGGCGATGGCCAGGATTTTACCGGCGTCTCCGGTCATGTCTACAAGATGGACTACCAGTTTGATGGCGCCGCAGTCCTTGCGATAGGAACTCATCCGGCAACGGTCGGCGCGACCGCGAAGAAATTGCTCGATATACGAGCAGAGACTCAAAACCGTCATCTCAAAATTTTGCTCATCATCGACGACAGGCGAGATGCGGATACGGCGAAGAGCGAAGGCCTCATCCTGGACTCGCTCAGCAACGTAATGATGATGACGCAGCTGCAGCGCAGGGCACAGGCCTACAACCATCCTCACTAGGCGTTCTGCAGCTCTTCAAGTCGTCGCTGTGGCACCGTGATAAACCTTCCACTGCGGGACACCCCACGCCTGCTTGCATTTTTGCCATTAGCTGTAATACTGTTGAGCAGGACCGCCCCGCCATCCCGGCGCGCGGCCCGCGTTCGCGGAGAACCATCGATGCCGACCACCCCGGAAATGGTAGCACTCAAGTCGCGCTTGAAGCACACCTGGATGGCGGGCGACTACGCCCACTTCGCCCAGTTCCTGCTGCCAGGCGCCCTCGAGTTCCTCGATCACCTGAAAGTGGCGCCCGGCACCCGCATGCTCGACCTCGGCTGCGGGGCCGGCCAGATCGCCATTCCCGCCGCCAGGGCCGGCGCTGAAGTGACCGGCATCGACATCGCCACCAACCAGATCGCAGCGGCCCGCGCCCAGGCCGCCGCCGCGGGCGTGACCGTGCGCTTCGAAGAAGCCGACGCCGAGGAGTTGCCCTTCGCCGACGATTCGTTCGACCTGGTGGTGAGCCTGTTCGGCGCGATGTTCGCGCCGCGCCCAGACCGGGTTGCGGCCGAAATGCTGCGGGTGTGCCGCCACGGCGGGCGCATCGCGATGGCGAACTGGACCCCGGAGGGCCATGTCGGCCAGATGTTCAAGATTATCGGCAAGTATGTGCCGCCGCCGCCCCTGATGCCGTCGCCGCTGAAATGGGGAGACGACGCCTGCGTGCGCGAGCGGCTCGGCCAGCGCACGTCAAAGCTGATCAAGACGCGGCGCCTGTACCCGATGCGCTATCCGTTTTCGCCGGCCGAGGTGGTGGAATTTTTCATCCTGTTCTACGGCCCGACCGTGATGGCCAGCGAAGCGCTCGACGAGCGCCGCCTGGCGGCGTTGACCAAGGAGTTGACGCAGCTGTGGACGGCAAATAACAAGGCCACCGACGGCACCACTTTCGTCGAGTCCGAATACCTCGAGGTGTTGGCGCTCCACAATTGAGCGCGCACTGCCGAAGGTTGCACTAGGCTTCGCGCACCGCGTCCACCTGCGCGTCGACGACGCCCGGGTCGCCGGCGGCCGTCCAGTCGCGCAGCAGCGAATACGCCACCGCCAGCACGGTCGGGCCGATGAACAGGCCGACGAAACCGAACGCGAAGACGCCGCCGAGCACGCCGAGGAAGGTGAGCAGGAACGGCTGGCTGCTGCCGCGGCTGATCAGGATCGGCTTGACGACGTTGTCGACGCCGGAGATCAGCACCACTCCCCACAGCAGCATGAACACGCCCCAGCCGGTGCTGCCGTTGGCAAACAGCCAGACCGCGGCGCCGCCCCAGATCAATGGCGGGCCGACCGGTACCAGCGAAAAGATGAACGTGAGCACGGCCAGCAGCGGCACTGCCGGCACGCCGGCAATGGCGAAGCCGAGCGCGGCAACCAGCGCCTGCGCCAGCGCGGTGCCGAGCAAGCCGTACATGACGCCGCGCACGGTGTTGCTGACGGTGACCCAGACGGTGGCGGCGCGGTCGCCGTAGATGCGGCCGGCGCCGACCTCGAGCACACGCATCAGCGCCATGCCGTCGCGGTACATGAAGAAGCTGACGAAGGCGGCCATGCTCATCTGCACGACGCCGCCGCCGAGGATCAGCCCGCCGCTCATCAGGATGCGCCGCGCCGGCTCGAGCATGCGCTTGGCCAGTTCGGTCATCTGTTCGCGGCTGGCGATCAGCGTGTTGACGTACTGGTCGAGCCAGACGCCGACCAGCGGCAGCTCGCGCAGCCAGGTCGGCGGATGCACGTTGCCAAGCTCAATCATTGCCTTGACTTGCTCGAAGGTGCGGCCTATATCGTCAGCCAGGTTCCATGCCACCAGCGCAATCGGAATAATCACCAGCAAGGTCAAGCTGAGCGTCATTGTCAGCGCGGCCAACGTGCGCCGGCCGCGCATGCGCGTGAGCAGGCGCATGTACAAAGGCCAGGACGAAATGACCACGGCGGCGGCGAACAGCAGCGCCGTCAGGAACGGCCGCAACACATACACGACACCCAGCCCCAGCAGCACCACTGTCCCTAACCGGGTGTAGTTCTTGCCGAAGCGCGCCGTCTCCATCGATCAGTCCAGCAATTGCTTGAGGTCGGCCACGATCGGCCCGGCGCCCTGGCCGTGGCGCAGGAACAGGCGCACCCTGCCGCTCTTGTCGAACACGTAGCTGCCGGCGGTGTGGTCCATCGAATAGCTGCCCGGCGTCTTGCCCGGCACCTTGGCGTAGAACACCTTGAAGTCCCTGGCCATCTTGGCGGTGGCGGCGGCGTCGCCGTACATGCCGAGGAAGCGCTTGTCGAACGCCGGCACGTACTGCGCCAGCAGCTGCTCGGTGTCGCGCTCCGGGTCGACGGTGACGAACAGCACCTGCACCTGGTCGGCCTGCGGCCCGAGCTCCTTCATGACGGTGGCCATCTCGGCCATCGTCGTCGGGCACACGTCGGGGCACTGTGTAAAACCGAAGAACACCACCACCACCTTGCCCTTGAAGTCGGCCAGCGTGCGCGCCTTGCCGTTGTGATCAAGCAGGGCGAAGTCCTGGGCGTACGGCAGGCCGGTGACGTCGGTGTTCTGGAAGCTCGGCGGCTTGCTGGTGAGCTTGTCGCAGCCGGACAGCGCAAGCACGGCGGCAAACGTCAAGGCAATAACGACTGGCAGTTTTTTCATCTTCAGAATTTCAGGTAATGGTCGACCACCAGCGCGGCGAACAGCAGCGACAGGTAGACGATCGACCAGGTGAAGGCCTTGCGCGCGATCTGGTCGGTGTAGTGGCGGTACACGCGCCAGGCGTGCCACAGGAACACGGCATTCAGGGCGACGGCCGAGGCCAGGTAGATCAGCCCGCTCATATGGACGGCGAACGGCAGCATCGTGACCGCCGCCAGCGCGATCGAATACAGCCAGACGTGAAAGCCGGTGAAGTTCATGCCGTGGGTGATCGGCAGCATCGGCAGGCCGGACTTGGCGTAGTCGTCGCGGCGGTACATCGCCAGCGCCCAGAAGTGCGGCGGAGTCCAGACGAAAATGATCAGCACCAGCAGCCACGCTTGCATCGGCACGTCGTTGGCGATCGCCGCCCAGCCCAGCGCCGGCGGCATCGCGCCCGACAGGCCGCCGATGACGATGTTCTGCGGCGTGGCCGGTTTCAGGATCATCGTGTAGATCACCGCGTAGCCGACGAAGGTGACGAAGGTCAGCCACATCGTCAGCGGGTTGACCAGCAGGTACAGCACCGCCATGCCGGCGCCGCCGATCAGCGCGGAAAAGACGATGGTTTCACGCTTCGTCAGTTCGCCCGTGGCGCTGGCGCGGCGCGCGGTGCGCGCCATGCGCGCGTCGATCTCGGCTTCGACCAGGCAGTTGACGGCGAACGCGGCGCCGGCCAGCAGCCAGATGCCGATGGTGGCGGCGATGACGACGCGCCACGGCGGCAGCTCGTCGGTGGCGAGGAACATGCCGATCACGGCGCAGAATACGGCCAGCTGCGTCACGCGCGGCTTGGTCAGCGCCCAGTACTGGGCGATGCGGTTGGACCGCTTGTGCGGTTTTTGTGTGGCGGTTTGGCTTGTCATGGAGGCTATCGCGGGTGGATCTCGGCCGGCACCGGCGCGCGCGCCGGTGTGCGCAGGGCGATGTCGAGTTGGTACTTTGACTTGTAGTTTAACATGGTCACCAGCAGCACCAGCACTGCGGCGCCGGCATTATGCAGGACCGCAATGGCGAGCGGGAAGCTGAAGTAGATGGTCGCCAGGCCGCTGGCAGCCTGCAGCGCCAGCACGATGGCGACGTAGCGCGCGGTCGGGCGCAGCGCCGCGTGCGGCCAGGCGCGCCAGGTGGTCCAGCCGAGCACGGCGACGACGACCAGCGCGAAGTTGCGGTGCACCCAGTGGATCGCCGTCAGCGCGGAAAACGGCAGGTAGTGGCCGGCGGCGGTCTTGCCCAGTTCGCGCCACAAGGTGAAGCCGTGCTCGAAGTCCATCTCCGGCACCAGCTTGCCATTGCACAGCGGGAAGTCGCTGCACGCGAGGGTGGCGTAATTGGTGCTGACCCAGCCGCCCAGCGCGATCTGCACCAGCAGCAGCGCGGCGCTGGCGATGGCCAGTGCGCGCACGCGGCGCAGCGCGGCCGGATTGCCGCCGGGCGCCTGCGGCTTGACGAGGTAGTCTTCGCGCCCGCCCAGCCAGGTCAGCAGCGCCAGCAGGCCCATGCCCAGCAGCAGGTGAATGGTGACGATGACCGGCTGCAGCTTCAGCGTCACGGTCCAGGCGCCGAACGCGCCCTGCACGCAGACGAACAGGAACAGCGCGGTGGGAATGGCCGGCGCGAACGTCTGGCTGCGGGTGCGGCGCCATTGCATCCAGGCAGTGGCCATCAGCGCCATGATCAGCACGCCGATGCCCATCGCCAGGTAGCGGTGGATCATCTCGATCCACGCCTTGACGACGGTCACCGGGCCGTGCGGCAACAGCTGCTCGGCGGCGGTGATCTGTTCATGCGCGAGGAAGGGATTGGCCAGGCCGTAGCAGCCGGGCCAGTCGGGGCAGCCGAGGCCCGAATCGGTCAGTCGCGTAAAGCCGCCGAACACGATCAGGTCGAACGTCAGGAACACCGCGACCCACACCAGCTTGCGGTATTTGTTGGCGTCGGACGATATCCACACCATCGCCAGCGGCAGGCTGGCCGCCAGCAGGCCGATCGCGCCCAGTTGCAGCAGTGTTGCCGTCTGCATCGCTTAGCCGATCGCCGATGCTTTGAGCAGCTTGCCGATGTCCTTCTTGACCTTGGCGTAATGCTGCACCTTGTCCGCTTCGGCGGCGCCGGCCGGCACTTTCGGGAAGCGCATCATCAGGTTGCCGAGCGGGTCGATCAGCCACAGGCCCTCTTCCAGCGCGGCGTTCGGCTCGGCCGGCAGCCATTGCGCCACCGCCGCGCCCGGCGCGCGCAGGATGCGCATGCCGTCGAGCTGGCGTATCAGAATGGTGTCGAGCGGCGCCGTGTCGGTGACCAGCCAAAGCCGTTCGATGCGGCCCATTTCCTTGCCCGTCATCGAGCGCACCTGCTGCATCGCGAACATTTGCTCCATGCAATCCTGCGCGCAGGTTGACGGGCCGACCTTCAGCAGCACCCACTTGCCCTTGTACTGCTCCAGGCTGGCCGGCTTGGCGTCGATCGTGGTGGCGCCGAGGACCGGCGGAATCGGGTGCGCGCGCGGGTCGATCAGGGTGCCGAAGTTGGTGCGCGCCTGCGGCTTGATGACGTAATAGGTCAGGTACGAAAAGATCATCGGCGCCGCGCACACGGCCAGCACCGCCAGCAGCTTCCAGCGGCCGCTGATTTTCTGTTTCTGTTCGGGGTTACTTGCTTTTGTCTGTTCCACGTCGAAATCCTGTAATCACAAAAAAGAGGAGCGCCATTGCCGCCAGCGCATACCATTGGAATGCATAACCCTGGTGTTTCTCGACACCGAGGGACGGCGCCGGCCAGCTGCGCACCAGGCCGTCGGCGGCCGGGGCCGGGCCGGCCTGCTCGATGAAAAACGGTTGCAGCTTCAGGCCGCTCGCCTTGGCGAATTCGGCCGGATCGATATTTTGCACGATTGCGCCAGGTTTCACCGGCTCCGGGGTGCCGAGCTGCATCACCCGGCCCACGCTGGCCTTGACGATGCCGTCGACCGTCACCGTGCCGGCCGGGGTCGCATACGGCGGCAACCTGGTCGCTTCGGCGGTATTGCGCGGCAGCCAGCCGCGCGCCACCAGCACGTGGGTGTCGGTACCCAGAATGCGCAGCGGCATCACCAGGTAAAAGCCGGCGCGCCCGTCCTGCGGGCGGTTGTTCAGGTACACCGGCCAGCCGGCGACGAATTCGCCCGTCACGCGCACGTTGCGGTATTCGAGCGGCGCGGCCGGCACCAGCTCGGCGCCCAGCGCCAGCGGCGCCTCGGCGCCGCGCGCGGTCAGCTTCTGCTGCAAGCTGGTCTTTTCCAGCGCGCGCCGGTCCTGCCACTGCCCCAGCGACACCCCGAGCGCCACCAGCAGCACGGTTGCCACAAAGGGAATTGGTCGAAACCGGAAGCTGATACCCATTACAATAGATCCTCGTTCGCTGTTATCTATCTACTGACCATGAAAATTCTCATCGCCATCGCCTTCATCCTGATCATCGGCAGCCTCGGCTCGGCGCTGTTCTTCCTCATGCGCGACAAGGGCAAGAGCAACCGTACCGTGCAGGCGCTGGCGATGCGGGTCGGCCTGTCGATCACCTTGTTCCTGCTGCTGCTCGGCGCCTACAAGATGGGCTGGATCGCGCCGACCGGGTTGCGTTAAAAGCACTTGCCGCTTGCGTGAAAAAAGCCGCACGAGGGATTATCCCCCGTGCGGCTTTTTCATGCGGCGGCGCCAGCGCCGCCGGCCATTACAGCCAGTAGACGACGACGTACAGGCCGAGCCAGACGACGTCGACAAAGTGCCAGTACCAGGCGGCGCCTTCGAAACCGAAGTGGTTGTCGGCGGTGAAGTGGCCCTTGAGCACGCGGTACAGCACCACCGACAGCATGATCGCGCCGAGCGTGACGTGGAAGCCGTGGAAACCGGTCAGCATGAAGAAGGTCGAGCCGTAGATGCCGGACGTCAGCTTCAGGTTCAGTTCGCTGTAAGCGTGCATGTACTCGTAGACCTGGAAACCCATGAAGGTCGCGCCGAGCAAGATGGTGGCGAACAGCCAGATCGCGGTCTGGGCGCGGTGGCCGGCGCGCAGGGCGTGGTGCGAGATGGTCAAGGTCACGCCCGACAGCAGCAGCAGCGCGGTGTTGATGGTTGGAATCGGGAACGGTCCCATCGTCTGGAACGCGTCGACGGTGCCGGCAGGACCGGTGCCGCCCCATTGCGCGGCGTAGTCAGGCCAGATGAACTTGTGGTCGAGGTCGCCGAGCCAAGGCAAGCTGATCGCGCGGGCGTAGAACAGCGCGCCGAAGAAGGCGCCGAAGAACATGACTTCGGAGAAGATGAACCAGCTCATCGACCAGCGGTACGACAGGTCGACGTTCTTGCCGTACTTGCCCGCTTCCGATTCGCCGATGGCGTCGCCGAACCAGAAGTACAGCACCAGGATGGTTGCCAGGATGCCGCCGATGTTGAGGATCGGGCCCCAGCTGGCGTCGTTGACCCAGCCGGACGCGCCGATCATCGTCACCAGCAGCGAAAGGCCGGCGGCCATCGGCCACTTGGAAGGACCCGGCACGAAATAGTGCGGTACGGCGTGTGGTGAACTCATCTTCATCTCCTAAATCAAACTTGGTATTCGGTCGTGGGCCGGGTGTTCCCCTGGCCCTGTAATGCTTGCGTTGACTATTGCTTCGTTACCGACGCCTGGGTGCCGGCAATTTCAAAGAACGTGTACGACAGCGTGATCGTCTTCACCTCGCGCGGCAAGGCCGGATCGATGAAAAACACCACCGGCATCTGGCGCGCTTCGTTTGGCTTCATGGTCTGCTGTTTAAAGCAAAAGCACTCGACCTTCTTGAAGTGCGGCGTCACCGACTGCGGCGCGTAACTCGGTATTGCCTGCGCCTGCACCGTGCGGTTGGTGGTGTTGACCACCTCGTACATGACCGTCGCCAGCTCGCCCGGATGGACGTCGATGCTGCGGGTAGTCGGGCGAAACCGCCACGGTCCCTGCGCATTGCCGTCCAGCTCGATCGTGATCGTGCGCGTCTTGTCGATCTGCGTATTGGCATCGCGTACGGCCATGCCGTCCTGCGCCGTCAATACGTTAATGCCAAGCAGCTCGCACATGTGCTTGTACACCGGTATCAGGGCGTAGCCGAAACCGAACATCACCACCGCCACCACCACCAGCTTGATGAGCATCGTGCGGTTCAGGCGCAGGCGCCCTTTCGGTACGGTACTCACGTTACAGCCAGATGCGCTTGATGAACACCATCGCGAAGAAAAACAGCGCGATGCCGCCGATGATCAGGCCGGTCTTGAGGTTGTTCGGCTTTTTTGGGTCAGGCATATTAACCACTTACTTTCTGTCGGCAGACGGCGTTGGCCGCCTGCCGTGCTGCAGATTACTTAACCAGCGGTGGGGTCTCGAAGGTGTGGAACGGCGCCGGGCTCGGCACGGTCCACTCGAGGCCTTCGGCGCCATCCCATGGCTTGGCCGCTGCTTTGGCGCCGCCGCGGATGGTTGGCAGGATCACGAAGAACAGGAAGTACGCCTGCGACAGACCGAAACCGAAGGCGCCGATGGTGGCCACCATGTTGAAGTCGACGAACTGCGCCGGGTAGTCGGCGTAGCGGCGCGGCATCCCTGCCAGGCCCAGGAAGTGCATCGGGAAGAACGTGATGTTAAATGTGATCAGCGATGCCCAGAAGTGGATCTTGCCGCGCGTTTCGCTGTACATGTGGCCAGTCCACTTGGCGGACCAGTAGTAGAAGCCGGCGAACAGGGCGAACAGGGAACCGGCCACCAGCACGTAGTGGAAGTGCGCCACGACGTAGTAGGTGTCCTGCAGCTGGATGTCGATCGGGGTCACGGCCAGGATCAGGCCGGTGAAGCCGCCCATCGTGAACACGAAAATGAAGCCGACCGAGAACAGCATCGGCGTTTCGAACGTCATCGAGCCCTTCCACATCGTGGCGACCCAGTTGAATACTTTGACGCCGGTCGGCACTGCGATGAGCATCGTGGCGTACATGAAGAACAGCTGCGACGTCACCGGCATGCCGGTGGTGAACATGTGGTGCGCCCAGACGATGAACGACAGGATCGCGATCGACGCGGTCGCGTAAACCATCGATGCGTAGCCGAACAGCGGCTTGCGGGCGAATGCCGGCAGGATCTGCGAGACGATGCCGAACGCCGGCAAAATCATGATGTACACCTCAGGGTGGCCGAAGAACCAGAAGATGTGCTGGTACATGACCGGGTCGCCGCCGCCGGCCGCGTTAAAGAACGAGGTGCCGAAGTGACGGTCGGTCAGGGTCATCGTGATGGCGCCTGCCAGCACTGGCATGACGGCGATCAAGAGGTAGGCGGTGATCAGCCAGGTCCAGCAGAACATCGGCATCTTCATCAAGGTCATGCCCGGAGCGCGCATGTTGAGGATGGTGACGACGATGTTGATCGACCCCATGATCGACGAGGCGCCCATCAGGTGCATCGCGAAAATTGCCATGTCCATGCCAGGCCCCATCTGGGTCGACAGCGGCGCGTACAGCGTCCAGCCGGCGGCGGTCGCGCCGCCAGGCACCAGGAACGAGGTGGCCAGCAGGATCGCGGCCGGCGGCAGCAGCCAGAACGAGAAGTTGTTCATGCGGGCGAACGCCATGTCGGCGCAGCCGATCTGCAGCGGGATCATCCAGTTGGCGAAGCCGACGAAGGCCGGCATGATGGCGCCGAACACCATCACCAGGCCGTGCATGGTGGTGAGCTGGTTGAAGAACTCAGGCTGGAAGAACTGCAGGCCGGGCTGGAACAGCTCGGTGCGGATCATCAGCGCCAGCACGCCGCCGGACATCAGCATGATCAGCGAGAACCACAGGTACAGCGTACCGATGTCCTTGTGGTTGGTGGCGAACAGCCAGCGGCCGATGCCATGCGGGTGGTCGTGGGCGTGATCGTGCGCGTCGTGGGCGTGATCTACAGTCGTTGTGCTCATGTGTTCTACTCCTGATTACTTGCGTGCAGCCAGGACTTCGGCTGGTTGAACGATATTTTCCGCGGCCTTGTTCGACCAGTTGTTGCGGGTAAAGGTAATCACCGCAGCGATGTCCGAATCCGACAGTTGCTTCCAAGCTGGCATTTCCGAAGGGTACTTACCGCTCTTCTGGCCATTCAGCAGGACGTGGATCTGGTCCGCTTTCGGGCCGTTCACGACGGCCGAGCCGTCCAGCGGCGCGAAAGCGCCCGGGATGCCCTTGCCATTGGCCTGGTGGCAGACCACGCAATTGGTGGTGTAGACTTTTTCGCCCTTGGTCTTGAGTTCGTCGATGGTCCACACTTTCGCAGGATCGTCGGCCAGCGCCGCCATTTCCTTCTTCTTGCCGGCGACCCATGCGGTGTAGTCGGCGTCGGAGACGACCTTGACGACGATCGGCATGAACGCGTGCTCTTTGCCGCACAGCTCAGCGCACTGGCCGCGGAAGGTGCCGATTTTCTCCGCCTTGAACCAGGTGTCGCGCACGAAACCAGGAATCGCATCTTGCTTGACGCCGAACGCCGGGACCATCCAGGCGTGGATGACGTCGTTGGCGGTCAGGACGATACGGACCTTCTTGTTGACTGGCACGACGACTTCGTTGTCGACTTCGAGCAGGTAGTTGATGCCGCGATTTTCGGTCGGCTTCACGCCTGGCGAACCGACTTGCGAACGCGGGGTCGACAGGTTCGACAGGAAGGAAATGCCTTCGCCCTCGCCCTTCAGGTAATCGTAGCCCCACTTCCACTGCATGCCGGTGGCCTTGATGGTCAGGTCGGCGTTGGAGGTGTCTTTCATGCCGACCACGGTCTTCGTTGCCGGCAGCGCCATCGCGATGACGATCAGGAACGGCACCACGGTCCAGGCGATTTCGACGGCGGTCGACTCGTGGAAGGTGGCCGGCTTGTGGCCGAGCGAGCGGCGGTGCTTGAACACCGAGTAGAACATCACGCCGAACACGCCGACGAAAATGACCACGCAGACGACCATCATCCAGGTGTGCAGATCGTAGATCTCGGACGCGATCCGGGTCACGGGCGGTTGCAGGTTCAACTGGTATGGAACCGGACGCCCCGTCACCTCTGTCTGGGCCAAGGCCGGCATTCCGGCCGTCATCGCCAGACCGATCATCAAGGCTTGAAGTCGCTTTGCATATGTCATGTTTTCCCCAACCACCCAAAATTAAAATCTTTTATCGTCAACGAACCCACTCGCGGCCGCCGCACTTTTCAACACTTCGCGCAAAAAAGGCCCCTAGCAGACCCGGCCGCATTGACTCCGAAGCTCCTGCTGGAACCATGACACCGCCACCGGGTAAATGCTGCACACCGATGAACGCTGCTTGCTTTTGCTGCTGTCGACTACACATTGGACACAGGCGGCATTACCGCCTGTTTTTCTAGCGTTCGCAACTTGGTCGACAAAATTAGTCGTTGATTATACTCAAGGAGTGCCCTAACCATCAAGGGGAAATCGACCCGCAAGCGGGTCAGCACGCGCGTTTTTCCCTCTTGGCGCCCACAGTTTGTGTCAATTTCTGCAATTCACCGCCGCCGCCACACTTTCGCTTCCCGGCGCTAGCGGCGCGGCTGGAAGCGCACAATTGCTTCGCCCGCCGCCGTTACGCGCGGCGCCGGCCGGAACGCGTGGCCGTAGATCACCTCGAACGTCAATGCCAGCTTGCCGTCGGCGCCGCGGCCGCGCTCGAGCGCGGCGCGCAGCCTGGCGCCGCCGGCGCGCCCCAGCAGCCCGCGCCGGCGTGTCGCCAGCGGGTTGCCGCCCAGCGCGCGCACGTCCGCCAGCAACGCGTCGACCGTGTCGTACGTCACCCTGATCACTTCCATGTCCATCACCGGAGTGGAAAATCCCGCCTCCACCAGCTGGTCGCCGAAGTCGTGCATGTCGACAAACGGCAACACGTGCGGCTCCCCGTCCACTTCGGCGAAGGCGGCGCGCAGCTCGCGCAACGTATCCGGGCCGAAATTGGAAAACATCAACAGGCCGTCGACCCGCAGCACGCGGCGCCATTCGGCAAACACGCGGTCGGGCTGGGGATGCCAGTGCAGTGCCAGGTTCGACCACACCAGGTCGAGCGAGTTCGGCCCGAACGGCAGATCGGCGAAGTCGCCGGCCAGCACGTCGATGCCGGCCTTGGCCGGCAGCAAGCGGCTCAGCAGCGACTTCGCGCCCGGCGTTTTTGCCGCCGCCGCCATTTGCGGCGCGGCATCGATGCCGACGATCTGCGCGGCCGGATAATCGGCCTGCAGCAGCGCCAGGTCGGCACCGGCGCCGCAGCCGGCGTCGAGCACGCGCTGCGGCGCGATCTTGACCAGGCCGAGGCGCTCGTGCATGCGGCTGGCGATTTCGCGGCGCAGGAAGGCCGACGCGGCCACTTTGTCCGGCCGGTCGAACAGCCGGCGCACCCGCGCCAGCTCGATCGGCGCGCTCAGTTTCGATGGGGATTGGGGGGGAACCATGGGCGTCGTGCGGTGAAATGAGATAATGGCCGCAGTGTACATGGTTGTATCAATCTGCGAGGACCGAAGCCGATGCCTGACCGCCTGGGCCGCTGGCGGCGCGTGGCGCGCGCGCTGTTGCCGTCGTCGTGTGCGCTGTGCGCGGCCGCTTGCGACGGCGCCGTGTGCCGCCCCTGCCATGCGCAGTTCGTCGCTCGCACGGCGCGCTGCCCGCGCTGCGCCAACCCGGTTGCCGACGCCGACGCCGGGCGCGAGTGCGCCGCCTGCCTGGCCGAGCGGCCGGCGTACGACGCCACCGTGGCCGGCGCCGACTACCGCGCCCCGCTCGACCAGCTGGTGCTGCAACTGAAATTCGGCGGCAAGCTGGCATTGGCGCCGTGGTTTGCCGAAGTGCTGCGCGACGCCGTGATCGACGAGCGCTTCCTGCTGCCGCAGGTGCTGTGCCCGGTGCCGCTGGGGCCGCGGCGGCTCGTCGAACGCGGCTTCAACCAGGCGCTCGAGATGGCGCGCCCGCTCGCGCGCCACCTCGGCATCGCGCTGTGCGAGCGGCTGGCGGTGCGCGCGCTCGACACGCGCGCGCAGTCGGGCGTGGCGCCGGACCAGCGGCGGCGCAACATCCGCGGCGCCTTCGCCGTCGCGCCGGACGCGCTGGAGGTGGTGCGCGGCCGGCACGTCGGCGTGGTCGACGACGTCATGACGAGCGGGCACACGCTGGGCGAACTGGCGGCCACGTTGAAGCGCGCGGGCGCCGCGCGCGTCAGCAATTTTGTATTCGCGCGCACCCCGCCCCATTGAATTTTTAAGGAGAAGCATTTTGTTCCATGTCGTACTGGTCGAACCCGAGATCCCGCCGAACACCGGCAACATCATCCGCCTGTGCGCCAACACCGGCGCCCAGCTGCACCTGATCGAACCGCTCGGCTTTCCGCTCGACGACAGCAAGATGAAGCGCGCCGGACTCGACTACCACGACTACGCCACGATGAAGGTGCACAAGAACTGGGACGCCTACCTTGCCGCCGAAAAGCCCGACGCCGCGCGCATGTTTGCGCTGACCACGCATGGTTCGGCGCCGTTCGCCAGCGCCACGTTCCTGCCCGGCGACGTGTTCGTGTTCGGCAGCGAAACGCGCGGGCTGGCGCCGGAACTGCGCGAATCGTTTCCGGCGGCCCAGCGCATCCGCCTGCCGATGCGCCCCGACAACCGCAGTCTGAACCTGTCGAACACGGTTGCGGTGGTGGTGTTCGAGGCGTGGCGGCAGAATGGCTACGCCGGCGGCGCCTGACTGGCGTCTGGTACGGGTGCGGAGTTCATCGCGCGGCAATGCGTCGACGTTGAGGGCGGGCGACCAGCTACGATTCGGTCTACATCGACATGGGGTACGCAACGCTACCGGGCGGCAATCAGCTGTTTATTCCGCTCAAAGTGTGGCGCAACAGCGAGCGCGGCAACAACGAGGCCCTGGTGCCGAACATTGCCTCGATGTCGACTTAGCGGACGACGAACAAGCGGTCCGCGCCACGCTTGCCGCACTGAGCAAGGCGCAGCGCTGAACTGCTTGCTGCGCCTCTCGTCGGCAACCCAGGCGATGCGACGGGTGGCGGCGGCATGGGCATAACAGGGTCGCCTGGCAATAACTAAATGCAATTTGTTGCCACAAATACACAGTTATATGTGCGAGTATCGATGCTTTCTTGACATCGGTAACTTGACAACAGGGCTCACTTCGAACCGGCTGACACCGCCGGCATCCATCTGATCATGCGCTAGCGCGCACGCCCTGGCGTAGCGCGGGCGCCGTTCCCGACGCATCTTGATCGGAGAAATATCATGTCCTTGACTTTCGGCCTGCCCGATTGGCAAACGTGCGTGCGCAACGACCCGGGCGCCCCGTTGATCCTGTGTTTCGGCGATTCCTGGATGCAGTATCCATTCCCAAGCAACGGCAACCTGTGCAACCGCTTCCTCGATTTCGGCAAGTTCCAGGCGATGGACATCGTTGCGCTCGGCGAGAGCGGCATGGAAATCGGCGCCCCCGGCAAGAGCAACCTGTACACCCTCACCGACTTCCTCAAGTTCGAATGCCAGACGGTCGACATGATCGTCGTCAGTGGCGGCGGCAATGATTTTGCCGGCGCCGACGATCTGCTGCCGCTGCTGAAGGTAGGCAATGCGAACGACGTCGGCAGCTGGTTCAAGGCTGCCGAGAGCGCCGCCCTGTTTGCCCGCGTCACGCGCGGTTTCGAACGCGTGATCCACCTGCGCAACACGTTCTGCCCGAAGGTGCCGATCGTCAGCCACTGCTACGACTACGCGCCGCCGACCGGCCGCGGCCTGCTGGCCTTCTCGCCGTGGATCCGGCCGGCGCTCGACCAGATCGGCATGCCGCGCCCGATGCAGACCGATGCGGTGCGCTACATCATCGACCACCTCGCCAAGGTGCAGCAGAGCCTGGAGACGACGCCCGGCTACCATTTCGTCGACACCCGCGGCGCGCTGGCAGTGGAGGATTGGGAAAACGAGTTGCATCCGAACCGCGACGGCTTCAACAAGATCGCCGCCCGGTTCTTCCCGGTGATTGCCAAGACCTTCCCGGACTGGGTGCGCCAGCCGAAGTGGATGCAGCAGTTGCAGTAAGATTTGGCGCGGGCCACTGGCCCGCATCGTTTCGGTACGCGCGCCGCCTTCCGGCATTCCAGGCCGGTCCATGGCGCGCGAGCCGCAGCCCCAACCGCGCAACCATCAGCACCGGAGGAGTCGATGTCGAAGTCCCCGTTTCCTTTCAAACTCGACGACACCAGCGAGGCGATCCGCGATATCCAGCGCAAACTCGCGTGCATCGACCCGAAGGGCGAATCCGACCTGATAGCGTTCAGGGCAAAGCTGTGCACAGGTAGATTCGACCAAGAAACGCTGAACGCAGTGCGCGCATTCAGACGGCTCAACGGCAAGACCGATCAGGTCGAAGGGTGTGACCAAGCGACCTGGCACCTCTTGAACGATCAGGCCGGCAGCGTGTTCGGCGAGACCTGGCAATTCGAAATTGACGCCTTGGTCAAGTACGACAAAGCCAACACGGTACAGCCCGTAAGAGACACGCTGGCGGCTGAAGCCCACAAACATCAATTCGCGGGATTGGCCTTCTCCGGCGGCGGCATCCGCAGCGCGACGTTTAATCTCGGCATGCTTCAGGCGATGGCGGAGCTAAAGATGCTGCGCGATTTTGATTATCTGTCGACCGTGTCGGGAGGCGGCTACATCGGCGCCTGGTTTTCCAAATGGCTAAAAAGACTCAATGGGAATATCACGACGATCGAAGAGCAGTTGCAGCCGGGCGCCTCCGGCAAACCCAAGCGCGAGGCGGAGGAACTCAAATTCCTGCGCCAGTACACCAACTACCTGACCCCGAAGACAGGCTTTTTCAGTGCCGACACCTGGGCCTTGCTGGGCATTTACTTACGCAACACGACGCTCAACCTGACCATCCTGGCATCGGTACTGGCCGCGGTGATGGTGCTGCCGCGCCTTCTGGCATTGTTTATCAACGGCACTAGCGAGAAACAGATCGGTTGGGTGGTGTCGCTGGAAGCCGTGCTCCCCTTCTCGCTGTTCTCCAGCATCGCCGTGATTGCGGCGCTGCTCGTTGTCTTCTGGAGTGCTGCCAGCATATCGGGCCTTCCGGATCCAAAAAGCAAGCGCCTGCTGTGGCGGCAAAGCCAGAACAGCATCATCTGGTTCACTGTCTTGCCATTGATGGTGGCGGCGTTTTTTGGCGCAGCGGCTCTGTGGAGCATTCACGGCGCCATCCATTCGGCGTGGGACTTGCTGTTCGCCAAACCAGAACTTGGCAACCCAATTCTTCTCTGGCTGTTCGCCCCTGGCGTGGCCTATTTTTTTGCCTGGGCTGCCGGCTGGTGGCTGGCGCAACGCCACAACGAACGGATTGACGAAGCCAGCGCCAACGTCCGCAAGGACATGCCGGGAACCAGCATGTCGGACGACCGGAAAACGGCGAAGGCAGAATGGAAACGATTGCGCAACGAGGCGTTCGGGCACTTCACGTCCGCCGTGCTGGTGCTGGCGGTAGGAACATTACTGGTCGTCATGGCCATCAGCGCGCTGGATGCCTGGCATGCCTCCACGCTGGCGGCGCCGGCGGCGACAGCGACCACGATGCCGGCCGCGGGGCTGCACAGCACATCGACACCGACATCAGCAGCCCCTGCCGCGCCCCTGGTAGGGAGGAACACGACTGTTCCACTGATCGCATTCGGCATGCCGATCCTCGGCAGCCTGTTTGGCTTCACGATGATCTTGTCGGTCGGCCTGGTCGGGCGGCTGTACACCGAGAAAAGCCGGGAATGGTGGAGCCGTCAAGCTGGCTGGACCACTATTTTTGTCACCGGATGGCTGGCCCTGATTACCGTCAGCCTCTACGCACCGGGGATCATCGCCTACATCCACTCCCGGCTGGGCGACTGGGCCGGCGCCGCCGTCGGCAGTGCCTGGCTGGGCACCACCGTTGCCGGCCTACTGCTTGGCAAGAGCGGCACGACCGGCACGCCGCACGGCAGCTCCAGGCTGGAGTGGGTGGCACGCGCAGCGCCGCTGGTGTTTTCGGTGGGCGCCGTGTTCATCGTGTCGAGCCTGCTACACGCGCTGCTGTTGCCGCACGGCTTACGCCGCGCCACGGACGGCACCACATCGTTCATCGGCTTTCTCGCCGCCTACGATCGGGAGACGATGTCGAGCACTTTTCCCGAACTGGCGCTGGTTCTTTGCTGCCTTGCGATCGTGGGCCTGGTGCTGGCATGGCGCGTTGACATCAACAAATTCTCGCTGCACATGATGTACCGCAATCGCCTTGTGCGCGCCTACCTTGGGGCGAGCAACATCGAACGACGGCCTCATCCCTTTACCGGATTCGACCCTGCCGACGACGAACATATGGACACCTTGCTTGCGCCGGACGATCAAGCGGTTCAGCGACCCTTCCACATCATTAACACGGCGCTCAACCTGGTCAACGGCCAGGAACTGGCGTGGCAAACTCGCAAGGCGGCCAACTTTACTTTTACCCCGGCGTTTTGCGGTTTCGAATTGCCAAGCGCGGCCGCGCCCGGCGGCATCAGGGTCGGCAATGAAGCAATGCGCGGCGGCTTTCGACGCACCGCCAACTATCGCCCGCGAACGCCAGCACGCCACGACGAAGAAAAAGGCATTAACCTGGGCATGGCGGTGGCGGTATCGGGCGCAGCAGCGAGTCCCAGCATGGGTTACCACTCGTCGCCGCCGCTGGCGTTCCTGATGACGCTGTTTAACGTCAGGCTCGGGCGCTGGTTCGCAAATCCGGTGCGTCCGGTTCCGCCGCGTACGGCGAAGGAAATCTCCCAACAAGCGGACGTGGACGGGCCTTCGGAGCGCCCGCCGACGCGCACCTCTCCGTCGCTCGGCTTGTGGTACCTGCTCAAGGAATTATTCGGCCTGACGGACGCCAAATCCAAATTCGTCTACCTGTCGGACGGTGGGCATTTTGAAAATCTCGGCATCTACGAACTGGTGAGGCGGCGCTGCCGCTTGGTCGTCGTCGTCGACGCCGGCGCCGATGGCCATTTCGATTTCGAAGACCTCGGCAACGCCATTCGCAAGTGCGCCACTGACCTCCATATCGAAGTTGAAATCGATGTCAGCAAGATCGACTTGGCTAAACCTGCCGAGTTCAGCCGCTCGCATTGCGTTACCGGCCGGATCCGTTACGACAAGGTCGACAACAACGCGCCGATCGGCACGCTGCTGTACATAAAGCCGTCGCTGCTTGGCACTGAATACGCCGATGTGCTGAACTATCGAAAAATCAACAAGACCTTCCCCCACCAGCCGACAGCTGACCAATGGTTCGATGAAACCCAGTTCGAAACCTACCGTTCGCTCGGCTACAGGATCGGCAACATCGCACTTGAAAAAGCGGCGGGCGCCGCGTGGCGCGAGGATTTCGTCGATCACGACATCTTGTCGCTGTGCAAAGCGCTACAGGAGAACTGGGACGATCCGCGAGCCGCTAACGTGGGGCTGCCGACAGTCCAGCAACCGGTGCTCCCGCTGCAAAACGACAGGCGCCTGGCCAAGCGCCGCCAGCTTCACCTCGTTCCGAGCGCACAAGAACTGCCTGCTGCAGAACGGCGCGCCAATAACGACCGGCGCTCTTGATGGCCTGGCGTCACTGCTGCCGCACCTTCTTCAGCAGCTTGGTCGTCGAGCGGTCGTGCTTGAAATCGATCGCGACCGCCTGGCCGCCGTACGCCAGCACCGCCCGCCCCTCGGGAATGGCGGTCAGGTCGTAGTCGCCGCCCTTGGCGTAGATGTCCGGCTGCGCTTCCCGCACCACTTCGAGCGCGGTGTCTTCGTCGAAGTCGACCACCAGGCTGACCGATTCGAGCGCGGCGAGCACCGCCATGCGGTCGGCGCACGTGTTCAGCGGACGGTCGTCGCCCTTGCCGAGCCGCTTGACCGACGCGTCGGTATTGGCCGCCACCACCAGCGAGGCGCCCAGCGCGCGCGCCTGCGCCAGGTAGGTCACGTGGCCGCGGTGCAGGATGTCGAACACGCCGTTGGTCAGCACCACCGGTTTCGGCAAGGCGGCCACGCGCGCCTTCAACTCGTCGCGCGTGCAGATCTTCTTTTCAAATTCAAGCATCGGCATCGTCACTCTTCCGGCTCTTCCTCGACCAGCATCGACAGGTCGTCCGAGGTGGTGGTGCCGGTGCTGCCGGGCTCCTTGCGGTCGCCGCGCAGCTTGATCTGCAACCGCAGGCCGTTGGCCGAATCGGCGTTGCGGATCGCCTCGTCGTAGCCGATGAAGCCCTTGTTGTACAGTTCGTACAGCGCCTGGTCGAAGGTGCACATGCCCAGCTCGCGCGACTTGTGCATGATCTCCTTGATGCCCTGGAAGTTGCCCTTCAAGATCATTTCGCTGATCGTCGGCGTGTTCAGCAGGATTTCGATGGCCGCCTTGCGACCCTTGCCGTCCTCGGTACGCACCAGGCGCTGCGAGACAATCGCGCGCAGGTTCGACGACAGGTCCATCAGCAACTGGTTGCGCCGCTCTTCCGGGAAGAAGTTGATGATGCGGTCCATCGTCTGGTTCGAGTTGTTCGCGTGCAGCGTGCCGAGGCACAGGTGGCCCGTTTCGGCGAAGGCGATCGCGTGCTCCATCGTCTCGGTGTCGCGGATTTCGCCGATCAGGATCACGTCGGGCGCCTGACGCAAGGTGTTTTTCAGCGCGTTGTGCCACGAGTGCGTGTCGACGCCGACTTCGCGGTGGGTGATCAGGCAGCTCTTGTTCCTGTGCACGTACTCGACCGGGTCTTCCACCGTGATGATGTGGCCGGCCGAGTTGGCGTTGCGGTAGTCGATCATCGCCGCCAAGGTGGTCGACTTGCCCGATCCGGTGCCGCCGACGACCAGCACCAGGCCGCGCTTGGTCATGATGACGTCTTTCAGCACGTCGGGCAGGTCGAGCTTTTCGAAGTTCGGAATTTCGGAAGCGATCGTGCGGCACACCATTGCCACGCATTGCTGCTGCACGTAGACGTTGATGCGGAAGCGGCACACGTTCGGCAGCGAGATGGCGAAATTGCACTCCATCTGGTCTTCGAACTCGGCCTTCTGGCGTTCGTTCATCAGCGACAGCGCCAGCGCGCGCGTGACTTCGCCGGACAGCTTCTGCTGGCTCAGCGGCTTCATCGCGCCCTGGTGCTTCATGCTCGGCGGGAAGTCGGCCGACACGAACAGGTCGGAGCCGCCCTGGTGGTGCATCACCGTCAGCAGTTTGTGGATGTAAGCCTGGGCTTCGGCGGGGCCAAATGTCGTCGACATGCGCAACTTTCAAGAATGAAGCGGCGAAAAAACCGCCTTCCGGGCAATTATATCGACTGCCCTTCCGGTAAAATATAATTTCTTTGCTGACTAAAAAGCAACTTTCTGGCACTATGGCCGCTGGCCACCCGTCCCCACCTGCCATTCACCTATCCGATGACACTGACTGAACTGAAATATATCGTTGCCGTCGCGCGTGCGAGACATTTCGGGCACGCCGCCGAAGCCTGCTTCGTCGCCCAGCCGACCCTGTCGGTGGCGATCAAGAAGCTCGAAGACGAACTCGGCGTGGTGCTGTTCGAACGCGGCGGCGCCGAAGTGTCGGTCACGCCGCTCGGCGCCCAGATCATCGCCCAGGCCGAACGGGTGCTCGAGCAGACCGCCGCCATCAAGGAGCTGGCCAAGCAGAACAAGGATCCGCTGGCCGGCCCGCTGCGGCTCGGCGTCATCTACACGATCGGGCCGTACCTGCTGCCGCCGCTGGTCAAGCAGCTGATCGACACGGTGCCGCAGATGCCGCTGATCCTGCAGGAAAACTTCACCGTGCGCCTGCTCGAACTGCTGCGCCAGGGCGAACTGGACGCAGCCATCATGGCGTTGCCGCTGCCGGAACACGGCATGTCGATGCAGACACTGTACGACGAGCCGTTCGTGGTGGCCACGCCGAGAGGCCACCCGTGGTCCGCGCGCAAGGAAGTGCCGGCCGAAGACCTGAAATCCGAGACCATGCTGTTGCTCGGCAACGGCCACTGCTTCCGCGACCAGGTGCTGGAAGTGTGCCCGGAGATGGCGCGTTTTTCGACGCCGGGCAACGGCATGCAGCGCACCTTCGAAGGCTCGTCGCTCGAGACGATCCGCCACATGGTGGCCAGCGGCATCGGCCTGACCGTGCTGCCGCGCGCCTCGGTGCCGGACATGAAGGACAAGAACGGCATGCTCAGCTTCGTGCCGTTTTCGGCCCCGGCGCCATCGCGCCGCGTCGTCATCGTCTGGCGCAAAAGTTTTACGCGCCGCGCCGCGATCGAGGCGATCTGCGCCTGCGTGGCCGCGTGCGACCTGCCCGGCGTCGACATGCTGCCGCTGGCCGACGCCGCCTGAGCCGCCCCCCTTCAGACCCCGGTCTGCTCATGGCGCGCCACCATCGCTACCGTGTGCCCGCGATCGAGCTCCGGCAAGCGCCGCAGCACGCTCGCCGCCAGCGTATCGCGCAGCCCTTTAAAACGCAGCAGGCGCCCGATCGCCCGATACTTCAAGCCGCGGTCCAGCAGCCGCGTCCTGGCCAGCCCGCACAGCACGAAATAATGAAACGCCAGCGTCTGCCGGTGCCACTCGCAGTGGAACGACGCGACCGGCTCGTGCCACACATCGACCAGCGCCAGGCCTTCGCGCCGCGCCAGGTTGGCCAGCGCCAGGTCGCTCCAGCGCAGCACGTGGTGCGGCGGCATGTTCAGCGGCGAATTGGGCGCAATGGCGAGAAAGCTGTCCTCGGCCGGCACCGCCAGAATCAGCTTGCCGCCGGGCGCCAGCGCCTGCACGCACGCGTGCACGAAGCTGGCCGGCTCGGGCACATGCTCGAGCACCTGGAACGCGCAGACGACATCGTACTGGCCCGGATTTTCGGCAGCATGCGCCTCCACCGGCTGCTTGCTGACCGCCAGCCCCGCCGCCTGCGCCCTGGTCACCGCCGCGTCGTTGAATTCAAGCCCGGTGTAGCTGACCGACACCGGCAGCGCAGCGCGAAATGCGCCCTTGCCGCAACCGACTTCGAGCACCCGCGCGCCCTCTTTTACGTGGCCGCCGGCATAAGCGTATTCGGGCTTGTCGTCCTGGTAGTACCAGTCGAACTGCTGCAGTTGCTCGTAGAAGGCGGCGTCGCCGGCGCAGGGCGGCGAGAAGAAGCCCAGGTCGCAGCCGGCGCAGCGGAACAGCACGATCGCCGGCGCGGCGGCAAAGCAGGCGGCCACGTCGATGCCCTTGTCGCGGTAACCGGCGACCAGGTCGGCGCTGCGGATCGATTCGGCGGCGATGACGGCGCCGCTGCTGCAGGCTGGGCAAAGAAGGGTCGGCATGGCGATTTCGCGGAGTGGCGTAGGGAGCCTATCGTCGCGCCGGGCCAGGGCGGCACGCTTGATCTGCCCCAAGGGCAGGCGCAAAGGCGGTAGAATTCGAGCCTTGCCAAAAACACATACCTCTCGATGAACAAGCTGGCGTTGTACTTCAAGCTGATCCGTGCCGACAAGCCGATCGGCATCCTGCTACTGCTGTGGCCGACGCTGATGGCGCTGTGGATGGCATCGAACGGCAAGCCGGACTGGCAGCTTTTTCTCGTTTTTACAGTCGGCACCGCGCTGATGCGCTCGGCCGGCTGCGCCATCAACGACTTCGCCGATCGCGACTTCGACAAGCACGTCAAGCGCACCGCCGAGCGCCCCCTCACCAGCGGGCGCATCGAGCCGTGGGAGGCGGTGGCGGTGGCGGCCGTGCTGGCGATCGTGTCGTTCCTGCTGATCCTGCCGTTCAACGCGCTGACCAGGCAGTTGTCGGTGGCGGCCGTCATCATTGCCGCCACTTATCCGTACTTCAAGCGCTTCTTCGCCATCCCGCAGGCCTACCTGGGCATCGCGTTCGGCTTCGGCATCCCGATGGCGTTCGCCGCGGTGCTGGGCGACGTGCCGGCCGTGGCCTGGTGGCTGCTGCTGGCCAATGTGTTCTGGGCAGTTGCGTACGACACCGAATACGCCATGGTCGACCGCGACGACGACCTCAAGATCGGCATGCGCACCTCGGCCATCACGTTCGGCCGCTTCGACGTTGCCGCCGTCATGCTGTGCTACGGCGCCGCGCTGGCGATTGACCTGGTCTGCGGCTGGCTGCTGGGGCTGCGCTGGTGGTTTGTCGGCGGCATTGTCGTCGCGGCAGGAATTGCCTTTTATCACTTCACCTTGATCCGCGAGCGGGACCGGATGGGCTGTTTTGCCGCCTTTCGCCACAACAATTGGTTGGGTGCGGCCCTTTTTGCCGGAGTCGCGTTAGACTATGCAACAGGATAATGTTATCCAATTTGCACTTGGCGGATCCTTTGTCCGAACCCGGCATTCTCAAAAAGAAAATTTAACTAACGAGGCTATCCCATGATGGAAAAAATCCCTACCCAGACCGGCGCACGCGACCAACTGATGAACGACCTGAAAACGGTGATTCAGGATGCCGAAAGCTGGCTGCGCAACAGCTCGCTGACCGGTGAAGACCTGAAAGCGGCGAAGGAAAAGTTCGAGCGCACCATCAGTTCGGCGAAGGCCGACGTGATGCGCTACCAGGAGATGGTGGTCGAGAGGACGCGCGAAGCGGCCAAGGCGACCGACGAGTACGTGCACGAGAACCCATGGCGCGCGATCGCCATCGGCGGCGCCGCCGGCTTGCTGCTCGGCCTGGCGATCTCGCGGCGCGATTGAGCCAACGCGCGTCAGGGTCGCGTCCGGGGTCTGACGGGGTCAGCCCCCGTCACCTCCCAGCTGCTCCCCTAGTTCACGTCCGCGCGCGGACGCCGCTTTGACCGCTTCAATGATCGCCTGCCTGACCCCCGACTGCTCCATGCTCATCAAGGCGGCGTGCGTGGTGCCGCCCTTCGACGTCACGCGCTCGCGCAGCACCGACACTTCGTCGGGCGACTGCGCCGCCAGCTGCGAGGCGCCGGCAAAGGTGGCCAGCGCCAGCTGCTTGCCCTGCTCGGCCGTCAACCCCAGTTCCTGCGCCGCCTGCTGCATCGCTTCGATGAAGTAGAACACGTACGCCGGTCCGCTGCCCGACACCGCCGTCACCGGGTCGATCAGCGCCTCGTCATCGAGCCACACGGTGGCGCCGACCGCCTTCATGATGTCGTCGGCGGCCTTTTTCTGCGCCGCCGTCACGCCGCCCATCGCCACCATGCCGGTGATGCCGCGCCCGATCAGCGCCGGTGTGTTCGGCATCGTGCGCACGATGGCGCCGTAGCCGCCCAGCCAGCGCACCAGGTCGACGCCGCGAATGCCGGCGGCAATCGACAGCAGCAGCGGCTGGCCGCCGAGCCGCGGCGCCAGGCCCGCAGCGACTTCGCGCATCTGCTGCGGCTTCACCGCCAGCACGATGACGTCGCTGGCGGCGACCTTGCCGTCGGCCTCGGTGGCGGTGCTGACGCCAAAACTGTCGGCCAGCCGCGCCAGCTGCTCCGGGTTCGGATCGACGACGTGGATGTTGGCCCCCGCCGTCAGCTGCCCGGCCAGGCCGGCGATCAGCGCCGAGGCCATGTTGCCGCCGCCGATAAATGTAATCTTCATGCCTGCCCTTTATTCATAATTGCGTACTCCGAAAATGGCGCTGCCGACGCGTACGATGGTGGCGCCTTCGGCGATTGCCGCGGCCAGGTCGGCCGACATCCCCATCGACAGCGTATCGAGTTCGATGCCGCCGGCGCGCAGCCGCTCGGCCAGCAGGCGCAGGCGGGCAAACCCGGCGCGCTGTCTGGCCTCGTCGGTTTCGAGTTCGGGAATCGTCATCAGGCCGCGCAGCTTCAGGTTCGGCAGCAGCGTGATCTGGCGTGCCAGCTCCTCGACCTCATCGGCGGCGGCGCCACTCTTGCTCGCCTCGCCGCTGGTGTTGACCTGGATGCAGATATTCAGCGGCGCCATGCCCGCCGGACGCTGTTCCGACAGCCGCTGGGCAATCTTCAGCCGCTCGACGGTATGGACCCAGTCGAAGCCGGCGGCGATCGGGCGCGTCTTGTTGCTCTGGATCGGGCCGATGAAGTGCCACTCGATCGGCACGGCCGGCAGCGCGGCGGCGACGGCGGCCATCTTGTCGAGCGCTTCCTGCAGGTAGTTTTCGCCGAAGGCGCGCTGGCCGGCGGCAATTGCTTCGAGCACCGCTTCGGCCGGGAACGACTTCGACACGGCCAGTAGTTGTATCGATGCACGGTCGCGCCCGGCAGTATTGCTCGCGGCGCGTATAGTCGCATCGACAGCTTGCAGTTTGTGGGCGATTGTGGACATAATCATTGTCAGCGGGCAATTAAAAACTTCGAGTCGATGCAAACGTGCACACTTGGCAAGGCACGCGCCCTTCACTGCACAGGGATTATAAATGGACATCTCCGAATTACTCGCTTTCTCCGTCAAGAACAAGGCATCCGACCTGCACCTGTCATCCGGCCTGCCGCCGATGATCCGCGTGCACGGCGACGTGCGCCGCATCAACCTGCCGCCGCTCGAGCACAAGGACGTGCACGGCATGATCTATGACATCATGAACGACGGCCAGCGCAAGCAGTACGAGGAAGTGCTCGAATGCGACTTCTCGTTCGCCATCCCGGGCCTGGCGCGCTTTCGCGTCAACGCCTTCAACCAGGAACGCGGCGCCGCCGCGGTGCTGCGCACCATTCCGTCGAAGATCCTCAGCCTGGAAGACCTGAACGCGCCGAAGATCTTCGGCGACCTGGCGATGAAGCCGCGCGGCCTGGTGCTGGTGACCGGCCCGACCGGCTCGGGCAAGTCGACCACGCTGGCGGCGATGGTCAACCATCTCAACGAAAACGAATACGGCCACATCCTGACGATCGAGGACCCGATCGAATTCGTCCACGACTCGAAGAAGTGCCTGATCAACCAGCGCGAAGTCGGGCCGCACACGCTGTCGTTCAACAACGCGCTGCGCTCGGCGCTGCGCGAAGACCCGGACTGCATCCTGGTGGGCGAATTGCGCGACCTCGAGACGATCCGACTGGCGCTGTCGGCCGCCGAAACCGGCCACCTGGTGTTCGGCACGCTGCACACCTCGTCGGCGGCAAAAACGATCGACCGTATCGTCGACGTCTTCCCGGCCGACGAAAAGGAGATGGTGCGGGCGATGCTGTCGGAGTCGCTGCAGGCGGTGGTGTCGCAGACGCTGTTGAAAACGAAGGACGGCTCCGGGCGCGTCGCCGCGCACGAGATCATGATCGGCACGCCGGCGATTCGCAACCTGATTCGCGAAGCGAAGATCGCGCAGATGTATTCGGCGATCCAGACCGGCAGCAATGTCGGCATGCAGACGCTCGACCAGAACCTGACCGACCTGGTACGCCGCAACGTCATCTCGAACGGCGCCGCGCGCTCCGCCGCCAAGACCCCGGATAACTTCCCCGGTTGATTTTTCGCTTATTCTCAGGATGACAATGGAACGCGACCAGGCTTCAAAATTCATGTTCGACCTGCTCCGGCTGATGACCAGCAAGGGCGGCTCGGACCTGTTCATCACCGCCGGCTTCCCGCCGGCGATCAAGATCGACGGCAAGATGACGCCGGTGTCGAGCCAGGCGCTGACGCCCTCGCACACCGCCGACCTGGCCCGCTCGATCATGAACGACAAGCAGACCGCCGGCTTCGAGCTGACCAAGGAAGCGAACTTCGCCATCAGCCCGGGCGACCTGGGACGCTTTCGCGTGTCGGCGTTCGTGCAGATGAGCTGCGTGGGCATGGTGCTGCGGGTGATCACCACCACCATCCCGAAACTCGCCGACCTCGACCTGCCGCCGATCTTGGCCGACATCATCATGGAAAAGCGCGGCCTGGTCATCATGGTCGGCGCCACCGGTTCGGGCAAGTCGACGACGATGGCGGCCATGGTCGGCTACCGCAACGAAAACAGCTACGGCCACATCATCACCATCGAAGACCCAGTCGAATACGTCCACCCGCACAAGAACTGCGTCATCACGCAGCGCGAAGTGGGGGTCGACACCGACAGCTTCGAGGCGGCGCTGAAAAACTCGCTGCGCCAGGCGCCCGACGTGATCCAGATCGGCGAAATCCGCGACCGCGAGACGATGGAGCACGCCATCGCGTTCGCCGAAACGGGCCACCTGTGCCTGGCCACGCTGCACGCCAACAGCTCGAACCAGGCGATCGACCGCATCATCAACTTCTTCCCCGAAGAGCGCCGCGCGCAGCTGCTGATGGACCTGTCGCTGAACCTGAAGGGCATGGTGTCGCAGCGCCTGATCCCGCGCAAGCAATCGAAGGGGCGCGTGGTGGCGATCGAAATCATGCTCAATTCGCCGTTGATCTCGGACCTGATCTTCAAGGGCCAGGTGCACGAGATCAAGGAGATCATGAAGAAGTCGCGCGAACTTGGCATGCAAACGTTCGACCAGGCGCTGTTCGACCTGCACGAGCTCGACAAGATCAGCTACGAAGACGCGCTGCGCAACGCCGACTCGGTCAACGACCTGCGGCTGGCCATCAAACTGCAGGGCAAGGACGCGAAGAACCGCGACCTGTCGGCCGGCACCGAGCACTTGGGCATAGTGTGATCCTGCTTCAATGACACCTTGTCAAAAATGAGGGGCTGCCGCTGTTCGAATGCGCAGGTTCCACCTGCGCATTCGTCGCTCACCGGCAGTCAAATAACAGCTAGTGAAAGTTGGCAAATATTTTGTTGCCATTTTGAAATTCTACTGCTAGCATTGATCGACGAATAATCCTGCTTGAGGGATGAACGCAACGCAGCGCTTCTTGCGCCCCGCCGCGCGGGCATCGTCTGTTGGTCGCGGCAAAGATTTTTCAGCAAGCCGCGCCCCTCCAGCGCCATTACCAGCTTGCCTGTACCGGCCTTGCCCCCGCCGCCTGTTCCACCACAATCGAGCGCGAGTTGCTGGCGCGACTACCGACATCGAGCAACTCGCGCGCCGAGGCGCGTCGCGGCGTCGCGAAAATTCCCTTCACCTTCAGGTACACCAGATGAACATTTCAAACTTCAAGATTGCGCAACGCCTTGGCTTGGGTTTCGGCTTCGTGTTGCTGTTGCTCGCGGCACTGAGCGTCATGGGCATCGTCAAGGCGCAGCACCTGAACGAGGCCAACGCGCAACTGGTCACCAATATCTGGCCCAAGGCAAAGCTTGCCAACCTGGCCCTCGACAACGCGCGCGGCAGCATTGCCCGCGTGCTTCAGCTGACGGCCAACATCTCGCCAAAGGAAGAGGCGGTGGCAAACGAGCGCTTGAAAGCGAATGCCGACGCGTTCAACGAGGCGCTGGAGAAGCTGCGTACGCTGCTGACGACAGACGACGGCAAGGCCGAGCTGGCCAAGAGCCTGGCGGCACGCGACAACTACGTCGCGCTGATCGCGCGCGTGCTGGCGCTAAAGAAGGCCGGCGACACCGAGCCGGCCAGGGCGCTCGCGCATGGCGACACGTATGCGGCCTTGCAGACGTTTTCCAAGGCGCTGCGCAGCCAGATTGAGATCCAGGAAAAGAACTTCGAGGCGGCCGGCGAGGCGAGCACGACGACGTTCCATGGTGCGCGCCGCGACATGCTCGCGCTCGGCCTGGTGGCCTTGCTGGCCGGTATCGCCTCGGCCTATGCGATCAGCCGTTCGATCACACGCCCCATCGCGCGCGCGGTTCGCGTCGCCCAGCAAGTCGCCGCCGGCGATCTGACCGGTCAGATCGTGGTGACCTCGCAGGACGAAACAGGTCAGTTGCTGCGGGCGTTGAACGACATGAACGACAGCCTGCTCAAGATCGTCGGCGAGGTCCGCATCGGCACCGACACCATCGCCACCGCGTCGTCGCAGATCGCCGCCGGCAACCTAGACCTGTCGTCGCGCACCGAGGAACAGGCCAGCTCGCTCGAAGAAACCGCCGCCTCGATGGAAGAAATGACCAGCACCGTCAAGCAAAACGCCGACAATGCGCGCCAGGCCAACCAGCTGGCGGCGTCGGCCTCCGACGTCGCCGGCAAGGGCGGCGCCGTCGTCGCGCAAGTAGTCCGTACCATGAGTTCGATCAACGAATCGTCGAAGAAGATCGTCGATATCATCGGCGTCATCGACGGCATCGCGTTCCAGACCAACATCCTGGCGCTGAACGCCGCCGTCGAGGCCGCCCGCGCCGGCGAGCAGGGCCGCGGCTTCGCCGTCGTCGCTTCGGAAGTGCGCAGCCTGGCGCAGCGTTCGGCGGCGGCGGCGAAGGAAATCAAATCGCTGATCGGCGACTCGGTGGCCAAAGTCGACACCGGCGCCCGGCTGGTCGAGCAGGCCGGCATCACGATGGACGAGATCGTCGACAGCGTCAAGCGCGTCGCCGACATCATGGGTGAGATCACCAGCGCCAGCCAGGAGCAGACCTCGGGCATCGAACAGATCAACCAGGCGATCAGCCAGATGGATCAGGTCACGCAGCAGAACGCGGCGCTGGTGGAGGAAGCGGCAGCGGCGGCCGAGTCGCTGCAGGAGCATGCCGGTTCGCTGGCGCGCGCGGTCAGCATCTTCAAGCTCGCCGGCGATGCCGGCGCGGCGCCGCGGCAGGCCCCGCTGAAAACGCTGGTCCCTCGGCAGCGCAGCGCCGCGCGGCCGGCCAGAACGGCGCTGGCGAATCGGGCCGCCGACTGAAAATCGCTCCGAGCGGTGCCTGCGCGCGTGCCGCCGGCGATGCGATGGCGTCATCGGATATCATGCCAATTGACGCCAGGGATTCGACCCGGCCCATCATGTCCCGGCTGAACGGGACAATTACAATGGAAGACAGCCTGCCCATGAACGCTTACCACTTCCAGGCCGCATCCATCGGCGGCGAACAAGTTGAGCTGTCGCGCTATCACGGCAAGGTGCTGCTGATCGTGAACACCGCCAGCGCGTGCGGCTTCACGCCGCAGTACAAGGGACTCGAAGAGGTGTATCGGCAGTTCCGCGAGCGCGGCTTCGAGGTGCTCGGCTTCCCGTGCAACCAGTTCGGCAAGCAGGAGCCGGGTACCGAAGCGGACATCGGCGCCTTTTGCGAAAAGAACTTCGGCGTGACGTTCCCGCTGTTTGCCAAGATCGACGTCAATGGCGCCGACGCCCATCCGCTGTTCAAGCACCTGAAGCAAGCGGCGCCCGGCCTGCTCGGCACCGAAGGCATCAAGTGGAACTTCACCAAGTTCCTCGTCGATAAAGACGGCAGTGTCTACAAGCGCTATGCGCCGCAGACCAGGCCGCAAGATATCGTCGCCGACATCGACCAGCTGCTCGGCGCCTGAGTGCGCGCGCCCGCGCTGAGGTATGATGCTCGATCTCGTCATCGTTTGAGTGGCACGCGCGTATGGATTCCACCACAGTAACCGATCCCCGGCAGGACAGCGGCGCCGTCAATATGAATTGGGCGTTCGAGCATAGCCCGGACTGCATCAAGATCTTCGACCTGCACGGCCGTCTGCAGGCAATGAACCGCAATGGCCAGTGCGCCATGGAGATCGACGACTTGAGCACCCTCACGGGCACGTTGTGGCCGTCGCTGTGGCCGGAGGACGCGCGCGCCAAGGTGATCGCGGCGATGGACTCGGCGCTGGCCGGCGGCTCCGGCCACTTCGACGCCTTCTGCCCCACTAACAAGGGCTCGCCGCGCTGGTGGGACGTGCTGGTGACGCCAATTTTTGGCGATGACGGCAAGGTCGCCAACCTGCTGTCGGTCTCGCGCGACATTACCGACGCCCATCGCGCCGTTGAGCAGCGCCTCGAACTGGTCGCCCGTCTTCAATTGACCCTCGATGTCGCCGAATTCGGCGAGTGGGATCTCGACCTCGGCACGCGCAATTCCGAGCGCACGCTGCGCCATGACCAGTGTTTCGGCTACGCCGAGCCGGTAGCAGTGTGGAACGACGCGATCATGCTCGAACACGTCTTGCCGGCCGACCGCGCCATCGTCGAGGCGGCATTCCGGGCCGCGTTCGACGGCGCCCAGCCGCTGCGTTTCGAGTGCCGCGTGGTGTGGTCCGACGCCACCGTCCACTGGATCAGTGTCAACGGCAACCTGTATCGCAGCAGCGGGCGCAGCGACCGCCTGGTCGGGCTGATCTCCGACATCACCGAACGGATGCGCACCAACGAAGCGCTGCACGACGCCAACCGCAACAAGGACGAGTTCCTGGCGATGCTGGCGCACGAACTGCGCAACCCGCTGGCGCCGATCAGCGCCGCCGCCCAGATCCTCGCCATGGGCCATGCCGACCAGGCGCTGACGCTCAAGGCCGGCGCCATCATCGACCGCCAGGCGCGCCACATGAACCGCCTGCTCGACGACCTGCTCGACGTTTCGCGCGTGACCCAGGGCCTGGTGCAGCTGGCGACCACCCGGCTCGACCTCAAGATCGTCGTGGCCGGCGCCGTCGAGCAGGCGCGCCCGATGATCGAGCAGTACCATCATCAGTTCACCGTGCAGCTGGACCCGGCGCCGGCGTTCGTCGTCGGCGACGACAAGCGCCTGGTGCAGGTGCTCGCCAACCTGCTCAACAACGCCGCCAAGTACACGCCGCGCGGCGGCAACATCATGCTGCGGATGCACTGCGCCGGCGAACAGGCCGTCATCAGCGTGGCCGACGATGGCGTCGGCATGTCCGCCGACACGCTCGCGCGTGCGTTCGAGCTGTTTTCGCAGGCAACCCGCTCGTCTGACCGCAGCACGGGTGGGCTAGGACTCGGGCTGGCGCTGGTGAAAAGCCTGGTCGAGCGGCACGGCGGCACCGTCCGCGGGCAAAGCGCCGGCGAGGGCCTCGGCAGCGAATTCGTGGTCGCCCTGCCGCTGGCCGCCACCCCCGCGCAGCTGCCGCCGGCCGCGGCCGCCGAGGCCGCGCCGGCGTCGTCGGCATTGCGCCTGCTGATCGTCGACGACAACCGCGACGCCGCCGAGACGCTCGGCATGTACCTGGAGGCGGCCGGTCATCACATCGACATCGCGTTCGATGGCGCCGATGCGCTGGCGCGCGCCGCGTCGATTCGTCCCGAGGCGTTCCTGCTCGACGTCGGCCTGCCCGACATGAGCGGCTACGCCCTGGCGCGCCGCTTGCGCGCGCTGCCGGAAACGCGCGGCGCGGTGATGATCGCCATCACCGGCTACGGCAGCAAGAGCGACCGCGAGAACTCGGCCGACGCCGGCATCGACCACCACCTGACCAAGCCGGTCGATGCGCCGCAGTTGCAGGCGATCCTGGCGGCGATTTCGCACACCGCTGCGGCAATTCCCGTCCCTCAGCCGGACTAGGCTGCCGACGCCGCTGGCGGGTCCGTCATCGCGTCTTGCCCACTTGCACAATCAATAGCGCCATCCCACCTACAATTAAACAACAACATCAGCACGAACATTCCTTATGTTGCTTTTTTAGAAATTTAACATGTAACATTCGTCGGTAAGTCGCGGTTTTGTACCGCCATAGTTCTCTTGCTTCCGCGGCCAAACTCCAGCCTCGGCACATCAAACCTTCCCTTTGCGCATTGCGCCTGGCGCCTCCACCCGGACGCGCTTCTGCGCCGTACATCGCCGCTGCGCTTTTCAAACAAGAACGAACAGCGATCCCCCATGTCAGAGAGCAATCGATTTGCGCCCGGACCAGGTCAAGCCGGGCCCGCAGTGTGGCGCGGCGCTCGATAGCGACCATCTGGTCGGCATGGGCACGCGCGACGACCGGCGCGTGCTGCTGGTCGACATCGACCAGATGGTGTCCGGCGGTGAGATGGGGACTGATCGAACAAATTGCCTGCCGACGCGGCAATGGCGCGTCGCACCCTTATCCACACCATTTGATCACGTAGAGAGAGAAAAATGAATATTGGAAATTTAAAGATCGGCACCCGTCTCGGCGCAGGCTTTGCCATCGTCTTACTGCTGCTGGCGACCATCGCGGCACTCGGCATCAGCCGCATGGCGCTCATGGAGGGCCGTATGGAAGAGATCACCAAGGTCAATGATGTTGAGGCGAAGTTGGCGGACACCATGCTCGTTACCGTCTTCGACAGGGCGATCGCGCTGCGCAACTTGGCGTTGATGACGGAAGAGTCGGAGATGGCGCCCGAAGCGGCGCGGGTGAGGGAGCAGGCGACGAAATACGCCGACGCGGAAGAAAAGCTGAGCAAGATGCTCGCCAACCTGCCGGGCACCAGCGAGTAGGAAAAGGCGGTCTTGATCCGAATCAGCGAAGAGGAAGCTGCTGCGCGCCCGCTCATCGCAAAAGCGATGCAACTGGGGTTGGCGAACAAGGCCGAGGACGCGACCGCGGTGTTAATCAAGGAATTGCACCCAGTGCAGAAAAAATGGCTCGATGCCTTGGGCGACCTGATCGCCACCGAAACGAAACAAAATGAGCAGGCGATTGCCGAGGCCGAAAGTAGTTATGCCAGCGCGCACACCCTGATGCTGTTGCTCGCCGGGTTCGCCATCGTGTTCGGCACGCTGATCGCCTGGCGGATCACCATCGGCATCACGGGCCCGATTCATATTGCCGTAAAGCTCGCGCAGGCGGTCGCTGCGGGCGACCTCACCAGTCGCGTCGAGGTCAAGACCACAGATGAAACCGGCCAATTGCTGCTGGCGCTGGAAAACATGAATGACAACCTGATCAAGATCGTTGGCGAAGTGCGGGTCGGCACCGACACCATCGCCACCGCCTCGTCGCAGATCGCCGCCGGCAACTTCGACCTGTCGTCGCGCACCGAGGAGCAGGCCAGCTCGCTCGAAGAAACGGCCGCATCGATGGAAGAAATGACCAGCACCGTCAAGCAAAACGCCGACAATGCGCGCCAGGCCAACCACTTGGCGGCGTCCGCCTCGGAGGTCGCTTTCAAGGGCGGCGCTGTGGTGGCGCAAGTGGTGCAGACCATGAGTTCGATCAATGAGTCGTCGAAGAAGATCGTCGACATCATCGGTGTCATCGACGGCATCGCCTTCCAGACCAATATCCTGGCGCTCAACGCCGCCGTCGAGGCCGCTCGCGCAGGCGAGCAGGGCCGCGGCTTTGCCGTCGTCGCCTCGGAAGTACGCAACCTGGCGCAGCGTTCGGCGGCGGCGGCCAAAGAGATCAAAGGTCTGATCGGCGACTCGGTGGCCAAAGTCGATACCGGCGCCAGACTGGTCGAGCAGGCCGGCGTCACGATGGACGAGATCGTCGACAGCGTCAAGCGCGTCACCGACATCATGGGAGAGATCACCAGCGCCAGCCAGGAGCAGACCTCGGGCATCGAGCAGATCAACCAGGCCATCAGCCAGATGGACCAGGTAACGCAGCAGAACGCGGCGCTGGTGGAGGAAGCGGCGGCTGCAGCCGAGTCACTGCAGGAACAGGCCGGTTCGCTGTCGCAGGCGGTCAGCGTGTTCAGGCTTGCCGGCGACAACGCCGCCGCCGTACACGGCGCCAACGTGACCAGGTCGGCCGCGAAGCCAAGCCCGGCGGCGCCGCGCCGCGCCAGCCTCGCCCTTGCCGACGTGCCGGCCAAACGGTTGGCGGCCACCAGCGCCCTCTCCGATTGGGAAGCGTTCTAACTGCGCCATCCGCTCGAACGCAGCGCTGCCTGCCGGCGCCGCGCGCTACCACTGTGCCAGCGGTCAGCAAGAGCGAGCGCGAGAACTCGACCGACGCCGGCATCGACCGCCACCTGACCGAGCCGGTCGACAGCGCGGTGCCGAACCGGCCGCTGGCCGGGCTCACGTGCCTGCCGGCGTCGCGCGGTAGTTTCCGCTCGGTAGTCGCGCTTGCCGAATCCTCGTGCTATCCGGTCGAGGCCAGCCAGGCGCGCGTGGCGTCAACGCTGTCGTGGCTGATCGCGATGGTGGCGGCGTCGACTTCGTTTTTTAACTGGCAAAAGGCGTGGCAACTGTACACGCAGTCACAATTGACACTGCAGTTCGCGTTGACCGAATGGGAGGCGCGCACGGCCGAGGCGCGCTGCGCGGCGTCCGAAGAAGAGGCGCTGAAGATACTCAAGGCGGCGCTGCAGCAGTTGACGAAGGTGGCAGCGACGCGCTGGCCGATGAGACGGCGCAATATTTTGACGGCGTCAAAGTGCCGGAACAGCGTTCGAAGCACGCGTGATGCGTCACTGATCGAATGCGAGCATGGTAGCGGTATCATTGCTTCATCACCGTCTACCCGGGAGCACCCATGGAAATGAAGCGCGTCAATGCCGGCAAGCTGCGGGCGATCGGCTACGACCGCCGCCAACGCCTGCTGCGCGTCGAACTCGACGATGGCAGCGCCATCGAATACGCCGCCGTCGACAGCGAAGTGTGGCGCAAGCTGTCCACCTCCGGCGCGGCGTGGAGCTACTATCGCGACAAGATCGAGGAAGAGTTCAGCGGAAACCGGGCGGCGCCGCGCGCATCATCGCAGTCGCGCGACGCCCTCAACGACCTGTTCGGCGCGCCGGACGAGAAAGGCTAGTGCGCCAGCGCGCGGTCGATCAGCTCGATCCAGTGCGTCACCGGCGTGTCGGTACCTGACTGCAGATGCGTCAGGCAGCCGATATTGGCCGAGACGATTTCTTCGGCGCCGGTCGCCCGCAGGTTCGCCAGCTTCTGGTCGCGCAGCGCATGCGACAGCTCCGGCTGCAGCACCGAGTACGTGCCCGCCGAGCCGCAGCACAAATGGCTGTCGGCGCACAGCACGACGTCGACGCCGGCCGCGCGCAGCACACCTTCGACCTTGCCGCGGATCTGCTGACCATGCTGCAGTGTGCATGGCGGATGGTAGGCAACCCGCTTCGTGATTTTGCCCTTCAGGCGCGCGCCAAGCTCGGTTTCGAATTCCGGCATGATCTCCGACAGGTCGCGCGTCAGCGCCGAGATGCGCTCCGCCTTGGCCGCGTACGCGCTGTCGTGCGCCAGCAGATGGCCGTACTCTTTCACGGTCACGCCGCAGCCTGACGCGTTCATGACGATCGCCTCGACCTGGTCGACGTACGGCCACCAGGCGTCGATATTGCGGCGCATGTCGTCAAGGCCGCCTTCCTGGTCGTTCATGTGAAAGCGCAGCGCGCCGCAGCAGCCGGCCTTCGGCGCCACCATCAGCTGAACGCCGACCGCGTCGAGCACCCGCGCGGTCGAGCTGTTGATGTTCGGCCCCATCGACGGCTGCACGCAGCCTTCCAGCACCAGCATCTTGCGCGCATGCGTGCGGGTCGGCCATACGCCGGCAGCGGGCGTCGGGGGCAGCTTGTCCTGCAGATTTTTCGACAGCAGCGGGCGCACCAGCTGGCCGGCCTTGAACGCCGGCTTGAACAGCCACTCGCGCGGCAGCGACTCCTTCAGCACGGTGCGGGTGATGCGCTCGGAAAGCGGGCGCGACACGCGCTCTTCGACCACCCTGCGGCCGATGTCGGCCAGGCGGCCATACTTGACGCCCGACGGACAGGTCGTTTCGCAGTTGCGGCACGTGAGGCAGCGGTCGAGGTGAATCTGCGTCTTGCGGGTCGGCTCGGCGCCTTCGAGCACCTGCTTGATCAGGTAGATGCGCCCGCGCGGCCCGTCCAGTTCATCGCCGAGCAACTGGTAGGTCGGACAGGTCGCCGTGCAAAAGCCGCAATGGACGCAGGCGCGCAAGATGGCCTCGGCTTCGTCGCCTTCGCGAGTGCCTTTGATAAAATCGGCGAGATTGGTTTGCATGATCCTTGGGTTTCTCTACGGGCGACCGGGCGGATTCGGCTTTTCGCTCAGTCCGCGCTTCAGCTTTTCCCGGTCGCTTTCATATTGTTCAAAATTCGGACCGATCCGCTTCAGGCAAGCATTGCGATCCTCGATCAACTTCATCCTGTTGCAGCGGTCAGTATTGGCGTCCTGCCCGATATCATAAAGCAGGCTGCATCCGGATGCAGGCAACAACACAGTCAGGTACAGCAGGGTCGGTATTTTCATTTCCGCTCGGGATATGGTGGCTGAGGACGACGATCATACCCAGCCCCCTCGCCTGGCAGTTACTTGTTTCGCAAGTACCGCCATCCGATCCCGCACGGCCCGATTCTCAGTACATCCGTCCTGGATTAAAAACATGCGACGGGTCGAACGATGCCTTCAGCCGCTCGTGGATCCGCGCGATCGCCGGCGCCAGCGGCTGGAACACGCCGACGCTCTTGTCGCCGCCGCGAAACAGCGTGGCGTGTCCGCCCACCGCCGTCACCGCACTGCGAATGTTCTGCGCGGTCGCCGCGTCGCCGCTCGCCTTCAGCCAGCGCTGCGCGCCGCCCCATTCGATCAGCTGCTCGCCGCGCAGGACGATGGCGCCGGTGGTGGCCGGCACCGACAAGCGCCACACGCTGTCGGCGCCGGCAAAGAACGCATGCTGCTGCTCGCGCAGGCTGGCCCAGAAGGCGCGCGCGTCGTCCACCGCGGCGCCGCCGAACTGGCGCGCCGCCGCGTCGACCGCCGCCTGCGCGCCGGACAGACGCACCGTCAGCTGCCCGTCGTGCCAGCAGCTGGCCGACAGCGGCAGCGGCTGGCCGCCCCATTCGTTCAGGCGGCGCAGCGCGTCGATCTCGCCCATGTCGAAACGCAGCGTCGTCTCGCGCACCGCCAGCGGCAGCACCTTGATCGAGTGCTGCAGCATCAGCCCGAGCGTGCCCATCGAGCCGGCCAGCAGGCGCGACACATCGTAGCCGGCGACGTTCTTCATCACCTGGCCGCCGAAGGTCAGCACTTCGCCGGTGCCGTCCATCAGCACGGCGCCCAGCACGAAGTCGCGCACGGCGCCGCTGGTGGCGCGGCGCGGGCCGGACAAGCCGGCAGCGACGGCGCCGCCGAAGGTGGCGCCATCGCCGAAATACGGCGGCTCGAAGGCGAGCATCTGCTGGCGCTCGGCCAGCGCGGCCTCGATCTCGGCCAGCGGCGTGCCGCAGCGCGCGGTGATTACCAGCTCGGTCGGCTCGTAGTCGACGATGCCGCTGTAGACGCGCGTGTCGAGAATGTCGCCGGCCAGCGCCTGGCCGTACCAGTCCTTGGTGCCGCCGCCGCGGATGCGCAAGGTGCGCTTGTCGGCCGCGGCCGCCCGCACCTGCTGCCTGAATTGGTCAATTTGCGGCTCTGTCATTGTGTCGTCACTCGCTTGTCAAAAACGCGGCAGGTCGGCGAACGGCAGCACGCCGCCGCTGACCCGCATCTTGCCGAATTCGGCACAGCGGTTCAAGGTAGGAATCGCCTTGTCCGGATTGAGCAGGAACGGCACGTCGAACGCGCGCTTCACCGCGAAAAACATGTCCAGCTCGGGCCGGGTGAACTGCACGCACATCGAGTTGATTTTCTCTTTGCCGACGCCGTGTTCGCCCGTGATGGTGCCGCCCACTTCCACGCACAGTGCGAGGATGGCGGCGCCGAACGCTTCGGCGCGATCGAATTCGCCCGGCTGGTTGGCGTCGAACAGGATGAGCGGATGCAGGTTGCCGTCGCCGGCGTGGAACACGTTGGCGCAGCGCAGGCCGTATTCGGCTTCCATCAGCTCGATGCCGGTCAGGACCTGGGCCAGCTTCTTGCGCGGGATGGTGCCGTCCATGCAATAGTAGTCGGGCGAGATGCGGCCCGCCGCCGGGAAGGCGTTCTTGCGGCCGGACCAGAACTTCATCCGTTCGGCCTCGGTCTGCGACACCTGGATGGCGCTGGCGCCGGCCGCCTGCAGCACCGCCGTCATGCGTTCGATTTCCTCGTCGACCTCGAGCTGGGTGCCGTCGGCCTCGCACAACAGGATGGCGGCGGCGTCGATGTCGTAGCCGGCCTTGACGAACGGCTCGACCATGCGCGACGAGGTGCGGTCCATCATCTCCAGGCCGGCCGGGATGATGCCGGCGGCGATGACGCTGGCCACCGCGTTGCCGCCGGTGACGACATCGTCGAACGAGGCCATGATCACGCGCGCCGATTGCGGCTTTGGCACCAGCTTGACGGTCACTTCGGTGACGATGCCGAGCATGCCTTCGGAGCCGATGAACACGGCCAGCAGGTCGAGGCCAGGCGCGTCGAGCGCCTCGCCGCCGAGTTCAATGATCTCGCCGTCAATGGTTGCCACGCGCACGCGCAGCACGTTGTGCACCGTCAGGCCGTACTTGAGGCAGTGGACACCGCCCGAGTTTTCAGCCACGTTGCCGCCGATGGTGCAGGCGATTTGCGACGACGGGTCGGGCGCGTAATACAAGCCGTGCGGCGCGGCCGCTTCCGAAATGGCCAGGTTGCGCACGCCAGGCTGGACGACGGCGGTGCGCGCATACTGGTCGACGCGGACGATCTTGTTGAGCCGCGCGGTCGAGATGACAACGCCGTCGTGCAGCGGCAGCGCGCCGCCGGAGAGGCCCGTGCCGGCGCCGCGCGGCACGATCGGCACCTTCAGCTCGCGGCAGATGTCGAGAATGGCCAGCACCTGCTGCTCGGTATCGGGCAAGGTGACGACCATCGGCAGCTGGCGGTAAGCCGCCAGGCCGTCGCATTCGTAGGGACGCGTGTCTTCCGGGTCGGACAGTACGCAGCGCTCGGGCAAGGCCGCGCGCAGTGCGGAGGCCACCTGCTGCCGGCGAACGGGGTCGATTGTGAGGGATTGGGACATACGACGATTGTACTGGATTGTCGATATGGCGTATCCTCGACGTTATTGATTCGCACGACCAGGGGAAAAATATGGGTAACAGGCTTTCAAAGATCGCCACGCGCACCGGCGACAACGGCACCACCGGCTTGGGCGACGGCAGCCGCACCGAGAAGGACAGCGCGCGGATTGCCTCGCTCGGCGACGTCGATGAGCTCAACAGCTTTGTCGGGCTGCTGCTGTGCGAGGAGATGCCGGCCGATCTACGCGAAGAGCTCATCTCGATTCAGCACGACCTGTTCGACCTGGGCGGAGAGCTGTGCATTCCGGGTTACCAGATGATCACCGACGTGCATGTGGGGCGGCTCGACGATTTGCTGGAGAAGTACAACGCCGACTTGCCGATGCTGAAGGAATTCATCCTGCCGGCCGGCTCGCGGGCGGCGTCGATCGCGCACGTGTGCCGCACGGTGTGCCGGCGCGCCGAGCGCAGCATCGTCACCCTCGGCAAGAACGAGGCGATCAACGAGCATCCGCGGCAGTACGTGAACCGGCTGTCGGACCTGATGTTTGTGCTGTCGCGCGTGCTGAACCGCTTTGCCGGCGGCAGCGACGTGCTGTGGCAGCACGACAGGGGCCGGGTCTGATATTCGGACATTTCGGCGCGGGGGTCAGACCTGACCCCAGCTTTTTTGCGGCCGCGTGAACGCCGGGGTCAGGTCTGCCATTCGAACATTTGAAAAGCTAAATGTCCGAATAACAGACCTGACCCCGGCTAGCTGTTGTTGACCACCAGGCGCGGCACCGCGGCGCCAAAGCGCTGGCGGATCGACGCGGCGATGCCGGCAGCATCCAACCCCACCCCAGCCAGCAGCGCGGCCGGGTCGCCATGGTCGATGAACTTGTCGGGCAGGCCGAGCATCAGCAGCGGCTTGACGATGCCTTCGGCAGCCAGCGCCTCGGCCACGGCGGCGCCCGCGCCACCCATCACCGAGCCCTCTTCCACCGTCACGAAATAATCGTGGTCGCGCGCCAGCTGCTTCACCAGCTCGACGTCGAGCGGCTTGACGAAGCGCATGTTGGCCACCGTCGCGTTGAGCCCTTCGGCGGCGGCCACGCTCGGCGCCACCATCGAGCCGAACGCCAGGATCGCCACACCGGCACCGCGCCGCTTGATCTCGCCCTTGCCGATCTCGATCGAGGTCAGCTCCTTGTCGATCACAGCGCCAATGCCGGCGCCGCGCGGATAGCGCACCGCCGCCGGCCCCGGATAGTGGAAACCGGTAGTGAGCATGCGGCGGCATTCGTTTTCGTCCGACGCCGCCATCACCACCATGTTCGGGATGCAGCGCAAGAACGACATGTCGTAATTGCCGGCGTGGGTGGCGCCGTCGGCGCCGACCAGGCCCGCGCGGTCGAGCGCGAACACGACATCGAGGTTTTGCAGCGCGACGTCATGGATCAACTGGTCGTAGGCGCGCTGCAAAAAGGTCGAGTAGATCGCCACCACGGGTTTTAAGCCTTCGGTTGCCAGGCCGCCGGCGAACGTCACCGAGTGCTGCTCGGCGATGCCGACGTCGAAATAGCGCTCCGGATACTGCTGCTCGAAGCGCACCATGCCGGAGCCTTCACGCATCGCCGGCGTGATGCCGACCAGGCGTTTGTCGGCGGCGGCCATGTCGCACAGCCAGTTGCCGAAAACCTCGGTGTAGGTGACCTTGCCGGCCTTGGTCGGCGCGATGATGCCTTCGGTCGGGTTGAATTTGCCGGTGCCGTGGTACAGGATCGGCTCGGCCTCGGCCAGCTTGTAGCCCTGCCCTTTTTTGGTCACCACGTGCAGGAACTGCGGCCCCTTGAGCTTCTTGATGTTTTCCAGCGTCGGGATCAGCGACTCGAGGTCGTGGCCGTCGATCGGGCCGATGTAGTTAAAGCCGAATTCCTCGAACATCGTGGCCGGCACCACCATGCCCTTGGCGTGTTCTTCGAGGCGCTTGGCCAGCTCGCGCACGGGCCCGGGCAGCACCGATTTGCCGACGTTCTTGGCGGCGGCGTAGAACTGGCCGGACATCAGGCGCGCCAGGTAGCGGTTGAGCGCACCGACCGGCGGCGAGATCGACATGTCGTTGTCGTTCAGGACCACCAGCAGGTTGATGTCTTCCTGCACGCCGGCGTTGTTGAGCGCCTCGAACGCCATCCCGGCCGTCATCGAGCCGTCGCCAATGACGGCGATCGCGTGGCGGTGCTCGCCCTTGATCTTGGCCGCCTGCGCCATGCCCAGCGCGGCCGAGATCGAGGTCGACGAATGCGCCGTGCCGAACGTGTCGTACTCGCTCTCGTCGCGCTTCGGGAAGCCCGAGATGCCGTCGAACTGGCGCAGCGTGTGCATGCGCTCGCGCCGGCCGGTGAGGATCTTGTGCGAATAGGTCTGGTGGCCGACGTCCCAGACGATGCGGTCGTGCGGCGTGTTGAACACATAATGCAGCGCGATGGTCAGCTCGACCGTGCCGAGGTTGGACGACAGGTGGCCGCCCGTTTTCGATACCGAATGAAGCAGGTACTGGCGCAGCTCGTCGGCCAGGGGCGTGAGCTGGGTGCGCGCCAGCTTGCGCAGCTGGGCCGGTTCGTTGATTGTCTCTAGCAAGTTCATTTATGCTTTCCGCTGCACGATCAGGTCGGCAATCTCGCGCAACCTCAGTGCTTTTTCGCCGAACGGCGCCAGCGCTTCATGCGCTGCGCGCCGCAGTTTTTCCGCCAACAACTGCGACTCCGCGAGTCCCAGAATCGACACATAGGTCGGCTTGTTGGCCGCCGCATCCTTGCCGGCCGTCTTGCCCAGCGTGGCCGAATCGGCCGTCGCATCGAGCACATCGTCGACGACCTGGAACGCCAGGCCGATCGCGTTCGAATACGTGTCGAGCGCGGCGTGTTCGTCAGCCGCGACGTCGCGCCCGGCCAGTGCGCCCAACACCACCGACGCGCGCAGCAAGGCGCCGGTTTTCAGCTGGTGCATGCGCTCGAGCTGCGCCAGGGTCAGGCTCACGCCGACGCTATCGAGATCAATCGCCTGGCCGCCGCACATGCCGGACGAACCGGCGGCGCTGGCCAGCACGCGCATCATCGCTACCTGCCGCGCGGGCGGAATCATCTGCTGTTCAGCCAGTACCATGAAGGCCTGCGCCTGCAGCGCGTCGCCCACCAGCAGCGCGGTCGCCTCGTCGTAGGCCACGTGCACGGTCGGCTTGCCGCGCCGTAGCGCGTCGTCGTCCATGCACGGCATGTCGTCGTGCACCAGCGAGTACGCGTGGATCATTTCCACCGCCGCGGCGGCGCGCGCCAACGTCCGCATGTCGGCGCCGAACACGCCGCCGGCGGCGTACACCAGCAGCGGGCGCACCCGCTTGCCGCCGCCCAGCACCGTGTAGCGCATCGCTTCGTGCAGGCGCGCAGGTCCGGCGGCGGCCGGCAGCAACGCATCGAGCGCCTGCTCGACATGGGCCTGCACCGTCTTCATCCAGTCGTCGAAGGCCGCCGACATCGTCATTGGGCGCCCTCGCCGATGCCCTCGGCGGCGAACGGCTTGAGCATGTCGCCTTCGAGCACCTTGACCTGCGATTCTACTTTTTCGAGCTGCGCGGCGCAGTACTTGACCAGCTCGGAGCCGCGCGCGTAGGCGGCGACCGACGCTTCCAGCGGCAGCTGGCCCGATTCCATCCGGGTTACCAGCTGCGCCAGTTCGGCCATCGCCTGTTCGAAGGATTCGGGCGCCAGCTGCGCGGCCGCTTCAATGTCGTCTGTTAATTTCTTTGCCATAGATGCTTTTGTAAATCGGCCGCGCGCAACTTGTGCGCCAGCAGCCAGTCTAATTCCTTATTCTAGAACAATCCATCCTGTTCGGTCGCGCAGGCCGCTCCAGCCTGGAGGCGAGCCGACATTTTATAGCAATCGGTCACACCGGCATGAAAACGATGTTTTGTGAGCAATATCCGCACAGCTTCCCGCCACATTCGCGCGCCGGACCGAGACTGTAGAGTCCGTTACCCGGTATAATCGCCGGTTCTGTCCGAAATACCGTATTCCGCAGCCTAGATACTGGTCTTTGGATTCTTTCTCTTCTTTTGCTTTGAAGCTCTTATTAAAGGGGGGTTGGGATGTCCGATCTGGCTACCCACGCCAAGCTGGCGCGCCCGAACGCGCAGCTTCCGGTAGATGTCTACTTTGACGAAGCGCTGCTGAAGCGCGAGATGCAGCAGTTATTCCAGGCCGGGCCGCGCTATGTCGGGCACGAACTGATGGTGCCCGAGGTCGGCGATTTTGCCACGCTCGCGGCCGAGCACGAAGGCCGCATGCTGGTGCGCAACGCCAACGGCATCGAAGTGCTCTCCAACGTCTGCCGTCACCGCCAGGCGCTGATGTTCAATGGCCGCGGCAATGCCGGCAACATCGTCTGCCCGCTGCACCGCTGGACGTACGACCTCAAAGGTGAGCTGATCGGCGCCCCGCACTTCCCGGAAACGCCGTGCCTGCACCTGTCGAAAACGCCGCTGCAGAACTGGAACGGCTTGCTGTTCGAGCGAAACGGCTACAACGTGATGGACCAGCTGGCGAACCTGTCGGTCACCAAGGATTTCGATTTTTCCGGCTACATGTTCGACCACGTCGAAGTGCAGAACTGCAACTACAACTGGAAGACTTTCATCGAGGTCTACCTCGAGGATTATCACGTCGAGCCGTTCCACGCGGGCCTGGGCGGCTTTGTCAGCTGCGACGACTTGCGCTGGGAATTCGGCCGCGACTACTCGGTGCAGACCGTTGGCGTGAACCGCGGGCTGCAAAAGTCCGGCTCGCCGATCTACCAGACGTGGCAGGAGCAAGTGCTCAAGTTCCGCGGCGGCGTCGCGCCCGAAAACGGCGCCATCTGGTTCACGCTGTACCCGAACATCATGGTCGAGTGGTATCCGCACGTGCTGATCGTGTCGACCTTGTGGCCGGACGGGCCCCAAAAGACGCGCAACGTCGTCGAGTTCTACTACCCCGAAGAGATCGTGCTGTTCGAGCGCGAGTTCATCGAGGCCGAGCGCGCCGCCTACATGGAGACGTGCGTCGAGGACGACGAGATCGCGCTGCGAATGGACGCCGGCCGGCGCGTGCTGATGGCGCGCGGCGTCAGCGAGAGCGGGCCGTACCAGTCACCGATGGAAGACGGCATGCAGCACTTCCACGAGTGGTACCGCAATAATATCGACCTCGATTTACCGCGTTAAGGATCCGATGGCCTCGTTGTGGATGTTGTCAGCCGCCTTTCTGTTTTCCGTGATGGGCGCCTGCGTGAAACTGGCGTCCGACAGCTTTTCGATCTCCGAGATCGTCATGTACCGCGGCCTGATCGGCGTGGTCATGCTGGCGCTGCTGGTGGCGCAGCGCGGCGGCAGCCTGCGCACCGCGTTCCCGTGGCAGCATGCGTGGCGCGGCGCGGTCGGCGTGGTGTCGCTGTGGATGTGGTTCTACGGGATTTCGCGCCTGCCGCTGGCAACCGCCGTCACGCTCAATTACATGTCGCCGATCTGGATGGCGGCGTTCCTGTTCTGCGCCGGCTGGTGGCACTCGAAGGACCACGTCGAGTGGCCGCTGGTGGGCGCCATCCTGCTCAGTTTTGTCGGCGTCACCCTGGTGCTGCAGCCGGCGTTCGAAGCGCAGCAGTGGCTGGGCGCCGTCACCACTTTAGCGTCCGGCATCCTGTCGGCGGCGGCGTACCTGCAGGTGCGCAAACTGAGCCTGCTGGGCGAACCCGAATACCGCGTCGTGTTCTACTTCGCACTGGTGAACCTGGGGGCGGGCCTGGCCGGCAGCGCCACCACGGTAGCAGATCCGGCGGTCGACACCTGGCACCGGATCGACCTGTACGGCGCCGGCCTGATGCTGCTGATGGGCGTATCGGCGACGCTGGCGCAGATGGCGATGACGCGCGCCTACGGCACCGGCAAGACGCTGGTGGTGGCCAACCTGCAGTACACCGGCATCATCTTCTCGAGCGTGTGGGGCATGCTGCTGTGGGGCGACAGCTTCGGCTGGCACGTCTGGCTCGGCATGGCGGTAATCCTCTGCTCCGGCCTGGCCGTCACCTATTACAATACCCGCAAGACCGAGCGCGGCGTCGCGGTCGACAAGACTGATCCGATTGCAAGTGAAACCTGAGGATTCCATGAACACGACATTGATCTCCGCCAGCGAACTCGCGGCCCGCCTCGACGACCCGGCGCTGGTCATCGTCGACTGCCGCCACGACCTGATGAACCTCGCCGCCGGCCGCGAGGGCTACGCGGTGGGGCACATCCGCAATGCCGTCTTCGCCGACCTGGAAACGGCGCTGTCGGGCGCCAAGGCCGGCGCCGACGGCCAGTTCCGCGGCCGCCATCCGCTGCCCGAGCGCGCCGCGCTGATCGACACGTTGCGCCGCTGGGGCATCGACGACGGCACCCAGGTCGTCGCCTACGACGCCCACGGCGGCATGTTCGCCGCGCGTCTGTGGTGGCTGCTGCGCTGGGTCGGCCATCCCGCTGTGGCGGTGCTCGACGGCGGCCTGGCCGCGTGGCAGTCGCAGGCGCTGCCGATGACGGCCGACGTGCCGGCGCGGCGGCGCGGCGCCATCACCGAGCGCGCGCCGCTGGTGCAGACCGTGTCGGCCGGCGACGTGCTGGCCAACATCGGCAGCGGCGAGCGCACGGTGATCGACGCGCGCGCGCCGGACCGCTTCCGCGGCGAAAACGAGACGATCGACCCGGTCGGCGGCCACATCCCGGGCGCCAGGAACCGATTTTTCAAGGACAACCTGCAGGCCGACGGCCGCTTCAAGGATGCCGCGCAGCTGAAGGCCGATTTTGCGCCGCTGGTGGCCGATCCGGCCAGGGCCGTGATGCAGTGCGGCTCCGGCGTGACAGCGTGCCACAACCTGCTCGCGCTGGAAGTGGCCGGCATGCCTGGTGCGGCGCTGTATCCCGGCTCGTGGAGCGAGTGGGTCGCCGACCCGTCGCGGCCAGTCTCGGTCGGCGCCTGAACTAGGGGTTGACCAAGGGGTCTGACCCGTTTTCGGGGTCAGACCCCGGTGTCGCAGGCGCCCGATTTAACACCGGGGTCAGACCAACACGGTCAATGGCCGGCGGTGAGGAACAGCACGATGACGACGCCCAGCCCGATCATCAGCACCTGCGGCACCGACTCCTTCACCGTGGCGCGGCGCTGCATCTGCGGCATCAGGTCGCTCACGGCGATGTAGATGAAGCCGGAGGCGGCAAACACCAGCACGTACGGAATCAGCCCGCTGGCGCGGTCGAGCGTGTAGTAGCCGAGCAGGCCGCCGGCGACCGCCATCAGGCTGCACAGCAAATTGAATACGTACGCCCGCTTGCGCGTAAAACCGGCGTTGAGCAGCACGATGAAGTCGCCGATCTCCTGCGGGATTTCGTGCGCGATGATGGCCAGGCCGGTGACGATGCCGAGCTCCGGATTGGCCAGGAAGGCGGCCGCGATCAGGATGCCGTCGGTGAAGTTGTGCATGCCGTCGCCGATCAGGATCATCCAGCCGGAGCGCCCCGCTTCGTGCTTGTCGTGGCCGTGCGCGTGGTGGTGGCCGTCGCCTTCGTGATGGTGCGAGTGGCGCAAAATCGCCAGCTTTTCGAGCATGAAAAAACACAGCAGCCCGGCCAGCAAGGTGGCAAACAGGCTGCGCGGGTCGGCCTTCGACTCGAACGCTTCAGGCAAGGCATGCAGGAACGAGGTCGACAGCATGATGCCGACCGACAGGCTGACCATGCGCTCGACCATCTTCGAGAGCAGCGTGAACGAAAACACCGCCGCGGCGGTGATGCTGAAAACGCCGGCAATCGTGGTGGCCAGCAGGATGGAAATGAGAATCGGGTCGATTTTGATGCCTCTTGATCGGGTCTTGCAATTGCCGCAAGACCGGCATTGTACCGCCCAGCCCGCCGCAGCACACTCTGTGCGCGCAAAAACCGCTCCCCGAATGCAGCGCGGCGATGAAACTATATCGCTATATTTTCATCGCCGCGTCGGTGTCTCGCTACCGTTTCTCGTTACGGCACCAGCGCGAAGTTGACGTTCGACTGGTTGGCCGTGACGATATCGACCGCGGCGATCGACTTGACGGCGTAGCCGGTGGCCGATGCATCGACCTTGTACTTGCCGGTGCCCGGAACGCTGGTCAGGTTCTGCGCAAACACCAGCGGCAAGGCGGCGCTGTAGGCGGCGTACTGCGGCGCGGCGATCGGCAGCTTGGCCAGCGTGTAGGCGCCGGTCGCCAGGTCGGCGCCCTGATACTTGATGGTCACGGTCGGCCCGGCGGCAAACGTCTGCTTGGCCGCAACATACGCCGCCTCGGTGCTGCTGGCCGGGGTCAGCGTGACGGTGCCGCTGATCGAACCGGAGGTGCTGGTGGCCAGCGCGATCGGCGCTGCGGACGTCGACAACGCGGTGGTGCTGGTGGTGCTGGCCACCGGCACGGCGCCAATCACGGAAGCGGCGCGGTCGTCGGCGGTGATGACGACGTCGTAATTGCCGGGAACCAGGCGCGAGAGGAAGAATTCGCCGGTCGCGCTTGGCGCGGTGGAGCTGACGATGACGCCGTTCTGCTGCGCCGACACCATCACGCGGCCAGCCAGCAGCGCCGTGCTGACGAAGCCGGAGATGCCGTTGGCCGCGGCCGGCACGACCTTGACGACGGGCTTGAGCGCGTACTTGCCGTTGCCCTTGGTGAGCACCGATTTGCAGGCGTCGAAGTCGAGCACCAGGTCGACCTTCTGGCCGGCGGCGATGTCGAATTCGTTGACCAGCTTGATGCCGCTTTGCGTGCCGCTTGGCGTCTCCAGCGTCTGTTCGGTGGTGCTGCCGGTCGGGATCACGGAGTTCGCCAGTCCGGTGCCGGTATTGGCGTCGAGCACCAGGCGCAGCTGGGTGTATTTGCCAGGCGCGAGCGAGGTCTGGCCGAGGGACTCGAGCACGCCGTTGGTCAGGTTCAGCAAATTGATTTTTTTGGCGGGGCTCAGCGTGATGTCGGTCCAGCCGGCATCGGTGTCGCCGGCGCTCGAACTCTGGTGCACGCGCACCTTGTTGACGGTAACGTTGACCGCATCGAAGCCGCAGGCCGGCGCATCGGTCATCGATACGGCCAGCGTGCCCATCGTCGAGGTCGGGGTCGGCGCCGGCGAGCCGCCGCCGCCGCCGCCGCAGGCAACGAGAGTGGCCGCGGCGATCGCGGTGGTGGCCAGCAGGCCGGTGCGGATGACGTTTTTGCGCATGAAGTTGCCTCTTTATTAGTTGTACGAATCGAGAACTGCTCTCAGCCGAACTGCACTGTATTGACAGCTTACTATCCATACGGCAACTTTTGCGTGCGTTAGCGCACGTTGAAACCTCCGCTTACACTTTTTACAACGTGGTCTTGTCACCTCAACAAGTTAACGTTGCGCCTATCCAACGACAACATTAATGCGCCTCGTCCCAGTTGTTGCCGACGCCAACTTCCGCCAGCAGCGGCACTTTCAGCTCGGCCACGCTGGCCATCAGTTCAGGCAGCTTGACCTTCACCAGCGCGAGCTCCGCCTGCGGCACTTCCAGCACCAGCTCGTCGTGCACCTGCATGATCATGCGCGTGGCCAGGCCATCGCGCTCGATCCACTCCTGCACGGCGATCATCGCCAGCTTGATCAGGTCGGCCGCGGTGCCCTGCATCGGCGCGTTGATCGCGGCGCGCTCGGCGCCCTGGCGGCGCGGGCCGTTCGGCGAGTTGATCTCGGGCAGCCACAGGCGCCGGCCGAACACGGTCTCGACGTAGCCGCGCGCCTTGGCCTGCAGTCGCGTGTCGTCCATGTACGCCTTGACGCCCGAAAAGCGCGCGAAGTACTTGTCGATGTAGCTTTGCGCGGCGGCGCGCTCGACGCCCAGGTTGGTGGCCAGGCCGAACGCGCTCATGCCGTAGATCAGGCCGAAGTTGATGACCTTGGCGTAGCGGCGCTGCTCGCTGTCGACGTCGGCCGGCGCCAGGCCGAAAATCTCGGCGGCGGTGGCGCTGTGGATGTCGACACCTTCGGCAAACGCGCGCAGCATCGCCTCGTCTTCCGAGATGTGCGCCATGATGCGCAGCTCGATCTGCGAATAGTCGGCCGACACGATGACGTTGCCCGGCGCGGCGATGAACGCTTCGCGGATGCGGCGGCCCTCGGCGGTGCGGATCGGAATGTTCTGCAGGTTCGGGTCGTTCGACGACAGGCGCCCCGTCACCGCCACCGCCTGCGCGTAGTTGGTGTGCACGCGGCCAGTGTCGCGGTTGACCATCTTCGGCAGCTTGTCGGTGTAGGTCGACTTGAGCTTGGAGATGCCGCGGTATTCGAGCAGCACCTTCGGCAGCGGGAAGTCTTCGGCCAGCTTTTGCAGGACCTCTTCGTCGGTCGACGGCGCGCCGCTCGGCGTCTTCTTGATGACCGGCAGCTGCAGCTTGCCGAAAAAGATCTCGCCGATCTGCTTGGGCGAACCGAGGTTGAACGGGCCGCCGGCCAGCTCGTGCGCTTTCGCTTCAAGTTCCATGATGCGCGCGCCCAGTTCGCCCGACTGCACATCGAGCAGCGCGCCGTCGATCAGCACGCCGTTGCGCTCGATCTTCTGCAGCACGACGGAAGTGGGCAGCTCGATGTCGCGGTAGATGAATTCGAGCTTGGGGTCGCTGTCGACGTGGCCCTTCATCGCCTGGTACAGGCGCAAGGTGATGTCGGCGTCTTCGCCGGCGTACTCGGTCGCGCGGGCCAGTTCGACCTGGTCGAAGCAGATCTGGCCGGCGCCCTTGCCGCACACGTCGGCCATCGGGATGGTCGTGTAGCCGAGGTGGCGCAGCGCCATGTTGTCGGTGTCGTGCGCCTTGTGCGACTCGAACACGTACGACTGCAGCAAGGTGTCGTCAACGATGCCGCGCAGGCTGACGCCGTGGTTGGCGAACACGTGGGTGTCGTACTTGAGGTTCTGGCCCACTTTCGGCTTGTCCGGATTTTCCAGCCACGCCTTCAGCTTGCCGATGACCAGCTCGCGCGGCAGCTGCTCGGCCACGCCGGCGTAGCGGTGCGCCAGCGGAATGTAGGCGCCGTTCCCCGCTTCGACGGCCAGCGCAATGCCGACCAGCTGCGCCGTCATCGGCTCGGTCGACGTCGTTTCGGTGTCGATCGACGTCAGTTCGGCGCTGTCGACCAGCGCCAGCCAGCGTTCCAGGGCGTCCTCGGTGGTGATGGTTTCGTATTCGCCGCGGATCAGCGGAACCAGCTGCGGCTCGCCGAACAGGTCGCCTTCGGGCGAATTGAGGGCCGGGCCTTGCGGACGGCCGGCGTTCGGGTTGCCGACGATCTCGCGCAGCAAGGTCTTGAAGCCGTAGCGCTGGAAGAAATCTTTCAGGCCGTCCATGTTCTCCGGCTGGCCAACCAGGGTCTCGGTGATCGACGCCATGTGCTCGGACAGGTCGCAGTCGCACTTGACGGTGATCAGCGCGCGCCCTTGCGGCAGCCATTCGAGCGCGGCGCGCAGGTTGTCGCCGACGGCGCCGGTGATCTTGGCGTTGTTCTCCATCACGCCTTCGAGGCTGTCGTGCGCGGCCAGCCACTTCAGGGCCGTTTTCGGCCCGCACTTCATCACGCCGGGGATGTTGTCGACCGAGTCGCCGATCAGCGCCAGGTAATCGATGATGCGGTTCGGCGCCACGCCGAACTTGGCCAGCACGCCGGCTTCGTCGAGCGTCTCGTTGGTCATCGTGTTGATCAAGGTGACCTTGTCGTTGACCAGCTGCGCCAGGTCCTTGTCGCCGGTCGACACGATTGTCTTCATGCCGAGCGCGGACGCCTGCACCGACAAGGTGCCGATGACGTCGTCGGCCTCGACGCCGTCAACCATCAGGATCGGCCAGCCCATGTGCTTGACGGCTTCGTGGATCGGCTCGATCTGCAGGCGCAGGTCGTCGGGCATCGACGCGCGCGTCGCCTTGTACTCGGGGTACATGTCGTCGCGGAACGTCTTGCCCTTGGCGTCGAACACGCAGGCGATGTAGGCGGCCGGATAGTCGGCGCGCAGGCGGCGCAGCATGTTGACCATGCCGTGCATGGCGCCGGTAGGATGGCCGTCCGGGCTGCGCAGATCCGGCAAGGCGTGGAACGCGCGGTACAGGTAACTGGAACCGTCGACTAACAACAGGGTATTTTGCATGGCGCTAACTGAAAGTGAGGCCGGACCGGGCCGGCGAAGTGTCTAGCATTATCGCAGAATCCGGTATGGAAAAAACGCAACCATGCGCAACGCGGTATGCTCTCCATATGGGGACGAATTCGCCACGTTTCACTGGCAACGGTGTCGATTTGTTACAATGACATATAACGAATCACAAGGTGGACCATCATGTCGCGCACTTCTTTTGTTTGGAAAACCCTGCTGCTTGGCACGCTTGCGCAAGCGGGCATTGCACAGGCGCAGCAGACTGCCAACACGCCGCCGCCGAAGATGGAACGGATCGAAGAAGGCAGCGACACGCCGGTGACGATCACGCCGAAAAGCGGCAACCGCACGAACATCAACGAAAAGCGCGAGGGCGGGCGCATCACCGAAGTGGAAGTGACCTCCGGCAAGAGCACCTACACGATGAAGGGCAGTCTTCCCGGCGCCGTGACGCAGACAGGCGACGCCACCGGCAGCACCTTGCGCCCGCCACAGTGGAAGGTGCTGGAGTTCGACCTGTCGCGCAAGAAACAAAAGGACGCCCAGGAGGCTGAAGCCGCGGCTACCGGCACGGCGGTGGCGCCGCCGCCGCCGCCAAAACCCGGCAAGTAAGCCGCTCCGCAGGCACGGCCCGCCCGGCGGCGCCGTGCCCCGATTTCCCCTTTCATTACCCTTCGCTCGCACATGGCAGTTTTCACCGCGGTCAGTCTGGATGACCTCACCCACTGGATCGAGCAATTTCCCCTAGGCAAAGCAATCGCGCTCAAGGGCATCGCCTCCGGCATTGAGAACAGCAATTTTTTCATCACGACCGAGCGCGGCGAATTCGTCCTGACGATCTTCGAGAACCTGACGTTCGAGCAACTGCCGTTTTACCTGCAACTGATGCGCCACCTTGCCGAGCGCGGCGTGCTGGTGCCGGCGCCGGTGGCCAACGCGCACGGCGAACTGGTGGTGCCGCTGCACGGCAAGCCGGCCGCCATCGTCAGCAAACTCGACGGCACGTCGCAGATGCGACCGCAGCCGGAGCACTGCGCCGCCGTCGGCGCAATGGTGGCGCGGATGCACCTGGCCGCGCGCGACTTCCCGCTGTCGCAGCCGAACCTGCGCGGCCTCGACTGGTGGACCGAGACCACGCCGAAGGTGCTGCCGTTTCTCTCGAGCGACAACGCCGCCCTGCTGCGCGCCGAGATCGCCTTCCAGCAGGCGTTTGCCGGCGGCGACGCCTATGCCCGCCTGGAGCGCGGCCCAGTGCATGCCGACCTGTTCCGCAACAACGTCATGTTCGACGGCGACCGGCTGACCGGGTTCTTTGATTTCTACTTTGCCGGCTGCGACACCTGGCTGTTCGACCTGGCCGTCACCGTCAACGACTGGTGCATCGCGTCCGAGACGGGCGTGCTCGATGCAGCGCGCGTGCGCGCCATGCTCGACGCCTACCATGCGGTGCGCCCATTTACCGCCGATGAAGCGGTCTCCTGGCACGCGATGCTGCGCGCCGCCGCGCTGCGCTTCTGGCTGTCGCGCCTGTATGATTTTTACCTGCCGCGCGAGGCTGAAATGCTGACCCCGCACGACCCGGCGCATTTCGAACGAATCCTGCACGAGCGCATCGCCACCCCGGCACCGGGGTTGTTCGCATGAGCGCGCTTCCGGCAAAGACCGGCTGGGCCTGGCTCAAGCAGGCGATGAGCTTGTTCCGCAAGCAGCCTGCGGCGCTGACGACAGTTATGTTCGGCAACGTCCTGCTCAGCATTTTGCTTGGCAACATCCCGCTGCTGGGGCAGGTCGCCGCGGTCGTGCTGGTCCCGTCGTTCAGCATGGCGCTGATGCAGGCCTGCCTGATGATCGACCACAACGAGCGCGTCACGCCGTCGGTGCTGCTGACCGGCTTTCGCAAGCCGGCCGTCATCAACCTGTGCAAGGTCGGCCTGGCTTACCTGGCCGTCACCGCCGTATTGACGCTGATGGCCTACCTGATGATCGGCGAGTCGTTCTGGAAGCAGGCCGCCACGCCGGCCGCCAACCCGGTGGTCGATCCGTCCGACCTGATGGGCGTGCTGCTGGTTGCCCTGCTGCAGGTAGCGACCGTGATTGCGCTGTGCTTCGCCGCGCCGCTGGTGTTCTGGCAGCAGATGACGCCGGCCAAGGCGATCTTCTTCAGCTTCTTTGCCGTACTGCGCTCACTGCGGGTGTTCGTCGTGATGCTGATGGCCTGGTTTGGCATGTTCATGGCAGCCACCGTCGTGCTGCTGATGGTGCTTGGAAACGGTTCGATGGGCCGGGTCGTGCTGACCTGGGTCGCCTTCCTGTTCATCCTGCTGTTGCAGTGCGCTATGTACGCCGGCTATCGCCAGGTATTCGGCGTGCCGGAGTTGAAGGGCAAGCCGGGTCCGGCGCTATAGGCTGCGTGGGATGTTAAACTGCGCGTCACATACCACGCATCCAGATTGATACCATGAACACCACCACCAAGCCGGCCGCGCCAAAAAAGCGCGCCGAGCCAAGCGCCGAGCGCGCCGCCAATCCTTTCCTCGACGCCGAGTTGTACACGCGCACGCGCGAGTATTCGCCGCGCGAAGCAATCTTTTCCAAAGAGATGAAGGCCATCAACGAGCGCGGCGCGGGCAAGCGCAACCGCGATCCGCTGCAGGCGCCCTCGCTGCAGCCGCTGCTGGGCATGGTCAAGAAGGGGTTGTCGCTGAAGGACATGTTCGGCAAGATCATTGCCGGCACGGACAAGGGGCTGTGGGAGGGCTGGATGTCGACGTTCGGTTTCGAGATTCGCTCGGTCAACTACGCGCCGACCGGCAAGCGCAATGCGGTGCTGGCGCTGGACATCGGCATTGCGTCGAAGGCCAACGCGCTGTTTGCAAAGGAAGGCATCCCGAACTGGCGCAGCCTGGTGGTGGAAGATTGCGCCGAGCTGAAGATTCGCCACGCGACCGAGAAGACGCCATTCGACGCCTGCGCAGTTTTCTACCTGGACAAGTAACTCGACAGCCTGAAGACCGTCGGGTTCGCCAATGGCGAGCATGACGGTTTTGCAGTTACGGGGTAAATGAAGCTGGAAGGATTGCGATGATTTCGAAAAAACCCGACTCCGCCCGCCTCGACAAGGTCGTCGCCGACGCGCGACGCGCCGCCGATACCCGCGAGCTAGGCTACCGGGAGCGCTCGCTCAAGATGTACCCGTGGATCTGCGGCCGCTGCATGCGCGAGTTCACGCACGCCAACGTCTCGCAGCTGACCGTGCATCACCGCGACCACAATCACAACAACAACCCGCCCGACGGCAGCAACTGGGAGCTGTTGTGCCTGTACTGCCACGATAACGAGCACTCGCGCTATCTGGAAGCGGACCGCGGCGCCGGCCTGCACGCGCCCCAGATGCAGGCGGCAACGCACAATCCGTTCGCCGCACTGGCCGGCCTGATGAAGAAGAAAGACTAGCGCGCCAGGCGTTCCAGCTTGGCCACCGACAAGTCGAGCACCTTCATGCCGGCTCGGCCGAAATTGATCTGGGCGCGCGCATTGCCGCCGCCGCCTTCGATATTGACGATCACGCCTTCGCCGAACTTGGCGTGCTCGACCGATTCGCCGATGCGCCAGCCGGGACCCGTCTGCTTCTGCGTGATCTGCTGGGCGATCTTGTTGTCCGAGCCCGAGCTGTTGAACTTGGCATCATCCCACGCGTTCTTCTTGTTGCCGAACCACTGCGCCTGCACCCGCGGCGACATCCACTTCAATGCCGCCTCCGGCAACTCGTCGAAGAAGCGCGACTTCATGTTGTAGCGCGTCTGGCCGTGCAGCATGCGCTGCTGCGTGAAGCTCATGTACAGGCGCTTCTTGGCGCGCGTGATCGCCACGTACATCAGGCGCCGCTCTTCGTCGACGCCGTCGAGCTCGCGCGAACTGCTTTCGTGCGGGAACAAGCCTTCTTCCAGCCCGGTAATGAACACGGCGTCGAATTCGAGGCCCTTGGCCGAGTGCACCGTCATCAGTTGCAGCGCATCCTGGCCGGCCTGCGCCTGGGCGTCGCCCGCTTCCAGCGACGCGTGCGACAGGAATGCCGACAGCGGCGACATCACGGTCGGCAGCGGCGCGTCGGCGTCGAAGATCTCGATGCCGTCCTGGTTCAGGATCGCTTCGCCGGCCTGGGCCTCGGCGCGCGGGCCCATGTGCGCCGGCGCGCCCTGGCCGAAGCCTTCTTCCTGCACGAAATGGGTCGCCGCGCTGACCATCTGCTCAAGGTTCTCGATGCGGTCGGCGCCTTCTTTTTCGTTGCCATAGTGGGTCAGCAGGCCGCTGGCCTCGAGCACCACGCGCACCATTTCAGGCAAGGCGAGCTGCTGCGTCTCGAAGCGCGCGCCTTCGACCAGCCTGACGAACGAGCCGAGCGAGCTGCCCGACTTGCCCGTCACGTAAGGCACCGCGGCGTACAGCGAGATGCCGTACTGCTCGGCGGCCGCCTGCAAGGTTTCGATCGAGCGCATGCCGATGCCGCGCGTCGGGAAATTGACCACGCGCAGGAAGGCCGAATCGTTGTGCGGGTTGTCCATCAGCTGCAGGTAGGCGATCGCGTGCTTGACCTCGGCGCGCTGGAAATAGCGCTGTCCGCCGTACACGGTGTACGGCAAGGCGGCGGCAAACAGCGCGTGCTCGATGACGCGCGACTGCGCGTTGGAGCGGTACAGGATGGCAATCTCGCTGCGCGAGGCGCCATCGGCGATCAGGTTCTTGATCTCTTCAATGAGCCACTGCGCTTCTTCGAGGTCGGACGACGCTTCGTAGATGCGCACCGGCTCGCCGTGGCCGGCGTCGGTGCGAAGGTTCTTGCCGAGGCGCTTGCTGTTGTTGGCGATCAGCTGGTTGGCGCTGTCGAGGATGTGGCCGTGCGAGCGGTAATTCTGCTCCAGCTTGATCAGGTTCTCGACGCGGAACTCGCGCTCGAAGGCGCTCATGTTGCCGACGTTGGCGCCGCGAAAGGCGTAGATGCTCTGGTCGTCGTCGCCGACGGCAAACAAGGCGCCGCCGACTTGCTCACCATGGCCGGCCAGCAGCTTCAGCAGGTTGTATTGCAGGTCGTTGGTGTCCTGGAACTCGTCGACGAGGATGTGCTTGAAGCGCGCCTGGTAGTGTTCGCGCAGCGGCTGGTTACGCTGCAGCAGTTCGAACGAGCGCAGCAGCAGCTCGGCGAAATCGACGACGCCTTCGCGCTGGCATTGCTGGTCGTACAGTTCATAGAGCTCGACCATCCTGCGCTCGATCGGATCGTAAGCGTCGACCTTGTTGGCGCGCAGGCCCTGGTCCTTCGCGTTGTTGATGAAGTACTGCAGGTTTTTGGCCGGGTACTTTGCATCGTCGACGTTGTTCGCCTTGAGCAGGCGCTTGATCATCGACAACTGGTCTTGCGAGTCGAGAATCTGGAACGCCTGCGGCAGCGCGGCGTCGCGGTAGTGCGTGCGCAGGAAGCGGTTGCACAGGCCGTGGAAGGTGCCGATCCACATGCCGCGCGTACTGACGGGCAGCATTGCCGACAGCCGGGTCAGCATTTCCTTCGCCGCCTTGTTGGTAAACGTCACCGCCATGATCCCGGCCGGCGACACCTGTCCGGTCTGGATCAGCCAGGCGATGCGGGTGGTCAGCACGCGCGTCTTGCCGGAGCCGGCTCCGGCGAGAATCAGGGCGCTTTGCTGGGGCAGCGTGACGGCGGCGAGTTGTTCGGGATTGAGGTTGTGGAGGAGATTCTGCATCTCGTCATTATACCCGCAGGGGTACGCGGCCGGCCGTCCGGAAAGGCAGCGACAAGCGGAACTCATTGGCGAATTTCAGCGTCCAACGCGGGGTACCTTCCCGGATCTGAGGAGAACGTAAAATGTTGAATCGAGTCGTTGCAGTGACCGCGCTGGCGGTCGGCGGGATGATGCTGTCCAAGCAGCTCAAGAAAAACCGCAAGTCCCAAGGCACCTCATCGATCGAAGAATCGTGCGAGATCAACGTGCCGGTCAGGACCGCTTACAACCAGTGGACCCAGTTCGAGGAGTTTCCGCAGTTCATGGAAAACGTGCTCGAAGTGCGTCAGCTGGATGATCGGCACCTGCACTGGCGCGCCACGGTGGCCGGGGAAGAGAAGCAATGGGACGCCGAGATTACCGAGCAGGTGCCGGACAAGCGCATCGCCTGGCGCAGTGTGACGGGCGCGCGCAACGGTGGCGTCGTCAGCTTTCACAAGCTGTCCGACAACGCTTGCAGGATCATGCTACAGATCGAGTATGAGCCTGAAGGCACGATGGAAAAACTCGGTGATGCGATGGGCGCGGTGCGGATGCAGGCACGCACCAGCCTGCAGCGCTTCAAGGAATTGCTCGACCAGCGAGGCAGCGAAACTGGCGCCTGGCGCGGGCAGATTGGCCAGCACTGAGGCCGAACGAGGCCACGCCAGGGGAGCTGCCGCCTGGTGTGCGGCGGCGTTACTCTGGCGCCCTTGCGCACTTCGTCATCACCATGGCGGGTTCGCACCCCAGTTTCTGGCTTCCACCAATCTTGCCGATACGGCCGGGGTCGATCCGACAACCGTCAGCCGAAACGTTCAGAATCTCGAGCGCCGAGATTTGGTTCAGGCTGAAGGCGGACGTGGCCGCGGTGGAAAGCGGCTGACTCTAACGACATCCGGGCGTCGAGTCATGGTCGATGCGTTTCCGGTTTGGAATTGGGCCAAGGCGGAACTCGCCCGTCGCATGGGCGATGAAAACCTGGGTTCGGCGACGCAGGCAATGGCAGAGCTGGCGAGGGCCGCAGGATCCCCATGTGCATGATGACGTTGGTGGGCCGACGATCGGGATCATGTGAGGAATACTCAAAAAATGACGACCGAACGGATCGACTCGCCGCTCTTCATCAGGTCGAAGCCCTCGTTGATGCGCTCCAGCGGCAGGCGATGCGTGATCAGGTCGTCGATGTTGATCTTGCCGTCCATGTACCAGTCGACGATTTTAGGCACGTCGGTGCGACCGCGCGCCCCGCCGAACGCCGAACCCTTCCACACGCGTCCGGTCACCAGCTGGAACGGCCGCGTCGAAATCTCCGCCCCGCCCGGCGCCACGCCGATGATGATCGACTGACCCCAGCCTTTGTGGCAGCATTCGAGCGACTGGCGCATCGTGGTGGTGTTGCCGATGCACTCGAAGCTGTAGTCAGCGCCGCCATCGGTGAGGCCGATGATGTCGTCGACGACGTTTTCCGACGTGGTCGGATTGACGAAATGGGTCATGCCGAACTTGCGCGCCATCTCTTCGCGCGCCGGATTGATGTCGACGCCGATGATCTTGTCGGCGCCGACCATGCGTGCTGCCTGGATGACGTTCAGGCCGATGCCGCCGAGGCCGAATACGACGACGTTGGCGCCGGCTTCCACGTTGGCCGTAAACAGTACCGCGCCGACGCCGGTGGTGACGCCGCAGCCGATGTAGCAGATCTTGTCGAACGGCGCGTCCGAGCGCACCTTGGCCAGCGCAATTTCCGGCACCACGATGTAGTTCGAGAAAGTCGACGTGCCCATGTAGTGATGGATCGGCTTGCCGCCGATCGAGAAGCGGCTGGTGCCGTCTGGCATCAGGCCGCGGCCCTGGGTCGAGCGGATCGCCTGGCACAGGTTGGTCTTGCGCGACAGGCAGAATTTGCACTGGCGGCATTCCGGCGTGTAGAGGGGAATGACATGGTCGTCGCGGCGCAGGCTGGTCACGCCAGGGCCGACATCGACGACGACGCCGGCGCCCTCATGGCCGAGGATGGCCGGGAAGATGCCTTCCGGATCGGCGCCGGACAAGGTGAAATAGTCGGTGTGGCAAATGCCGGTCGCCTTGATCTCGACTAGCACCTCGCCCGCCTTCGGACCTTCCAGTTCGACTTCTTCGATCGTCAGCGGCTGGCCCGCTTTCCATGCAATCGCTGCCCTGGTTTTCATGCTGCTCCCGTGTCTGTGTAAAGTGCCTTCATGATAACAGCCACGGGCGCGATCCGTGTCAGGCCGGCTGCGGGCGGCGCTCCCAGAATTCATGAACCTGTCCGGCCAGGCGCAGCGGTACCAGCGGCTTCGGAATCACGCCGATAGCGCCGACGTCGAGGTAGCGTTCGATGTCGTCCGGTGCAGTCAGGCTGGTGACGAACAGCGCCGGCGTGTCGGCCAGGTGCGGCATGCCGCGCAGCAAGCTCAGCGTAGCGAGGCCGTCAAGGTCGGGCATCATGACGTCGAGCAGGATCAGGTCGGGGTAAAAGTTTTCAGCGGCGACCAGTGCTTCGCGGCCAGAACAACACTCGCGCACAACGAATTTGCCGATCACTTCAAGCACCAGCTTGGCGGTGGTGCGCACGTGCAGGTCGTCCTCGACGTACAGGATGGTTCTCAGGTCGGTGTCGATCATCTCAAGCTCCTGCGCAAGTTGGGGTGGCGATGCCAAGCAGCGTCGCGATCGCGGTCCACAGTTGGCGCGGTGGCCCATGGCTTGGCCAGGTACACGCCGGATCGCTCGCGCCAGGCCGGCTGGCGCGCCGAATACACGAGCAGCGGAACGGCGCCAAGCGCCGGCAGCAAATCGGCCGCGTTGCCGTCGGGCAGGTCGGGGTCGATGACGACCGCCGAAAAGATATGCTGGTTCAGCTGGCGCGCACCGGCGAGCGTCTGCACGTGGGTCACGCGCGCTTCCGGCGTCAGCAGCGCGGCCACGTGCTGCGCGGAGCCACTGTCGCGGTCGATATGCAAGATGTGCGGCACCGCTAAGCCGGCGCGCTCGATTGGCGCGGCAACGGCCGCTGCGCCGGCGACAGGCATGTAAGTGTCGCCCAGCGGCGCTGCCGCGATGTCGCGCCCGGGATAGCGGTTTAAAAATATTCCAGTCGCTTTCATGCCGACCTCCTTCAGGGTACCAATACGATTGACATCCGGAGGCGAACGCGTGCGCGTGGTGCGACGAATAAGACAGTCCGGAAATGGGATCGGCGGAGCGGGGCCGGCAAATTAAGTCGGCCGCAGGGGGGAGGCGGCGCTGGAAAGCGTGTAACGAGCAGCGATGTCCGGCAGGGTTACATGTCGGGGAAATTCAAGGAATTCCCTAGCGGCAAGTATAACCCAGAATGCGTCGCACGATTGCGGTGCACCATTTATATTTGATGGCCAGGACGGCAATATCGCTGCCCGGGCGAGCGCCCTACTTCGGCGCCTTGACGCGGCTGGCAAAGCCGGCGTTCAGGCTGTTGAGCACTTCTTCGGCCGCCAGCAACTGGTCGGCTACCTCGTTGATCTTGCGCCGGCTCGAGCGCGCATGGTCGCGCAGCACCTCGAAGGCGGTGTTGCGGTCGGTGTGGAAGCGGCCCATCAGCAGGCCGACCGCCAGGCTCGTTTCGCGCCCCGCCGCCAGCGCCGCGTTCAGGTTCACTTCGGTGCGGCGCAGCTGGCGGATCTCGTCGGCGCGCGCCAGGCTTGCTTCGAACGCCGGCATCAGGCGCGCGGCGTCGACCGGCTTGACGACGAAGCCGACCGCGCCGTAGGTGGCGGCCTGGCGGGCGACGTCGCCATCGACATTGGCCGACAGGAACATGAACGGCACCGACGTGTTCTCTTGCAAGTGGCGCGCCAGTTCCATGCCGGACATGCCAGGCATGGTGATGTCGAGCATCGCCATGTCGGGTTCGCGCGCTTCGATACGGCGGATGGCTTCGGCGGCGGAATTGGCGCACACCGTTTCATAGCCGGCATGGCCAAGGATGGTGGCAAGGAACTCGAGCAGCAGGGTGTCGTCATCGACGAGCAGGATCAAGCGTTTGGCGTGGGTGGCTGTGGTCATTTTTTAGGATACAGTCAAAGTCCGGACGGAAAAATAATTATACGGTGTGCGCGGCGGACCGGGCATTTATCCGTTGCCGGGCAGTTCGTCGCTCACGGCATGCCGTTGGCGCAGAACCTGGCGAAGCCGGCACGCGCGCTCAGGCGCTGGTAGTACGCGGCCAGCGCCGCGTATGCCGGACGCTCCAGCGGCGTCATCAGCCAGCGATTGATCGACACGCCCAGCACGATGTCGGCCACGGTAAAATTATCGCCGGCCACGAAGGCGCCGGTTGCGCCGACGCGCTGGTCGAGTATGCCGAGCAGCCGGTTCCAGCTGGCGCAGCTGGCCGCCACCTGGCGCTCATCGGCGTGGGCGGCGCTGCGCCGCACCAACGCCATGAAGGCGTAGCGCCAGGCAGTGTTGAGTTCGGTTGCCTGCCAGTCCATCCATTGCTCGACCAGTGCGCGCCGGCGTGGCGCCGCCGGCAGCAATAGGCCGTCACCATACTCTGCGCACAGATAGCGGCAAATCGTGTTCGATTCCCACAGCACGGTGGCGTCATCGACGAGCACCGGCACCATCGCATTCGGGTTGAGCGCAATAAACTGGGGCGCATCGGTGGCAAGCTGGCCGTCGCCCCACGCTTCCAACTGGTACGGCAAGTTCAGTTCGGCGCAAGTCCACAGCACCTTGCGGACGTTGATCGAGGTCGGTTTTCCAAGAATTTTTAGCATGCAATATTGTGCCGCAAAATTTTGCCGGGGTCACCCAGCAAAAAGAGCCGGGGCCGGCGGCGCAACGTCAGCCCCTGTCATCTATAATGTTTGTTTTCTCCAAATGCCCAGCCCACACCATGGAATTAGCCAAGTCTTTCGAGCCAGCCGATATTGAACAGTTCTGGCGCAACGAGTGGGAACAGCGCGGCTACTTCGCCGCCACCACCGACGCCGACAAACCGTCGTTCAGCATTCAGCTGCCGCCACCGAACGTGACCGGCACCCTGCACATGGGGCACGCTTTTAACCAGACCATCATGGATGGCCTGACCCGCTACTACCGCATGCGCGGCCACAACACAGCGTGGATTCCAGGTACCGACCACGCCGGCATCGCCACCCAGATCGTTGTCGAACGCCAGCTCGATGCGCAGAACATTTCGCGCCACGACCTCGGCCGCGAGAAGTTCGTCGAGAAGGTGTGGGAGTGGAAAGAGAAGTCGGGCAACATCATCACCGGCCAGATGCGCCGCATGGGCACGTCGCCCGACTGGGCGCGCGAATACTTCACGATGGACGAGCCGCGCTCGAAAGTGGTCACCGAAGTGTTTGTCCGTTTGTTCGAGCAAGGCTTGATCTACCGCGGCAAGCGCCTGGTCAACTGGGATCCGGTGCTCGGCACGGCCGTGTCCGACCTCGAAGTGGCGCAGGAAGAAGAAGATGGCTTCATGTGGTACATCCGCTATCCGTTCGCGGACGACAGCGGCCACGTCACCGTCGCCACCACCCGTCCAGAAACGCTGCTCGGCGACGTCGCCGTCGCGGTCGATCCGACCGATGAGCGCTACACCGCGCACGTCGGCAAGATGTTGAATTTACCGCTGACCGGCCGCCAGATTCCGCTTATCGCCGACGAGTATGCCGACAAGGAATTCGGCACCGGTTGCGTGAAAATCACGCCGGCGCACGACTTCAACGACTATGCCGTCGGCCAGCGCAACAAGTTGCCGATGATTTGCGTGCTCACACTCGACGCCAAGATCAGCGATGAGGCGCCGGAAGCCTACCGCGGCATGGACCGCTTCGCCGCGCGCAAGCAGATCGTCGCCGACCTCGACGCGCTCGGCCTGCTGCAGGAAGTCAAGCCGCACAAGCTGCAAGTGCCGCGCGGCGACCGTACCGGCGTCGTCATCGAGCCGATGCTGACCGACCAGTGGTTCGTGGCAATGAGCAAACCTGCGCCGGAAGGCACCCTCTTCCCCGGCAAGTCGATCGCCGAAGTGGCGCTCGAGAAAGTGGCCAACGGCGAAATCAAGTTCGTGCCGGAAAACTGGAGCACCACCTACAACCAGTGGCTCGGTAACATCCAGGATTGGTGCGTGTCGCGCCAGTTATGGTGGGGCCACCGCATCCCGGCGTGGTATGACGACGCCGGCAACATCATCGTTGCCCGCAGCGAGGAAGAAGCCCAGCAAAAAGCCAAGGCGGCCGGTGTCACCGGCGCCCTGCGCCGCGACAACGACGTGCTCGATACCTGGTTCTCGTCGGCGCTCGTGCCGTTCTCGACCATGGGCTGGCCGGAAGAAACGCCGGACATGAAGATGTTTTTGCCGTCGTCGGTGCTGGTGACCGGCTTCGACATCATCTTCTTCTGGGTCGCGCGGATGGTGATGATGACCACCCACTTCACCGGCAAGGTGCCGTTCGAGACCGTGTACGTGCACGGCCTGGTGCGCGATTCGTCCGGCCAGAAGATGTCCAAGTCGAAAGGCAACACGCTCGACCCGATCGACCTGATCGACGGCATCGGCATCGAGGAACTCGTTGCCAAGCGCACCACCGGCCTGATGAACCCGAAAGACGCCGCCAAGATCGAAAAGGCAACGCGCAAGGAATTCCCGGAAGGCATCGCTGCCTACGGCACCGACGCCGTGCGCTTCACGATGGCCAGCTACGCTTCGCTGGGACGCAACATCAACTTCGACCTGGGCCGCGCCGAAGGCTACCGCAACTTCTGCAACAAGATGTGGAACGCGACCCGTTTCGTGCTGATGAATACGGAAGACAAGGATTGCAGCGCCAGCGACGCCGACCTGTCGCAGGCCGACCGCTGGATCCTTTCCATGCTGCAGCGCGCCGAGCAGGACGTCGCCAAGGGCTTCGACGACTACCGCTTCGACAACATCGCCGCGACGATCTACAAGTTCGTCTGGGACGAGTATTGCGACTGGTACCTCGAAGTGGCGAAAGTCCAGGTCCAGCACGGCACCGAAGGCCAGCAGCGCGCCACCCGCAATACCTTGCTGCGCGTACTCGAAGTGATCCTGCGCCTGGCCCATCCGATCATTCCGTTCGTCACCGAAGCGTTGTGGCAGACCGTCGCGCCGCTGGCCGGCAAGAAGGTCGATCCTGCCGGCGACTCCGTCATGCGCCAGCCGTATCCGCAGGCGAACCTGGCGCTCATCGACGAATCGGCCGAGGCGTGGATGGTGCAACTCAAGGCGCTGACCGACGCCACCCGCAACTTGCGCGGCGAAATGCAGATCTCGCCGTCGGTGCGGGTGCCGCTGATCGTCGAAGCGGCCGATGCCGCCGGCAAGGCGCAGCTGCACAGCTTCGCGCGGTATGTGCAGGCGCTCGGCAAGCTATCGGAAGTGCAGATCGTCGATGCGCTGCCGGAGTCGCCGGCCGCGGTATCGATCGTCGGCACCACCAAGCTCATGCTCAAGGTCGAGATCGACGTTGCCGCCGAGCGCGAGCGGCTGTCGAAAGAAATCGTCCGCATCGAAGGCGAAATCGCCAAGGTCAACGGCAAGCTGGGCAACGACAGTTTCGTCGCCCGCGCGCCGGCCGCCGTGGTGGCGCAGGAAAATGAGCGTTTGCTCAATTTTTCTGCAACTATCGACAAGTTACGTGAACAGTTTGCTAAACTTCCTGCTGCCTAATCAACAACAACGGAGACAAAAAATGATGCGCAAACTGATACAAGCTGGCCTGATCGCCGCGGTGCTCGCGGTTCCATCGGCGTGGGCGCAAGACGCCTCGCCGGTGGGAATGTGGAAAAGCATCGACGACGAAACCGGCAAGCCGAAGGCGATGATCCGCATCACCGATAACCAGGGACAGCTGGAAGGCCGCATTGAAAAACTGTTCCGCCCGGCCGACCAGGAGCAAAATCCGAAGTGCGACAAGTGCGACGGCGCGCGCAAGGATCAGCCGATGGTCGGCATGATGATCTTGTCGGGCTTGAAGAAAGACGGCGACGCGTACAGCGGCGGCGAGATCCTCGACCCGGCCAACGGCAAGGTGTACCGCAGCAAGGCGACGCTGAAAGATGGCGGCAAGAAGCTGGAAGTGCGCGGCTATGTCGGCGCGCCAATGTTTGGCCGTTCGCAGACCTGGGTGCGCGAGCCGTAACAGCAGGCCCGATACACTGTCCTGTCTCGAAGCGGGGACCTACGCTGAGCAAGCTCGGCATAGGTCCCCGCTGTCGCGAGGATGACGGTTTTTTAATACGAGCCAGGTTGCGTTGCTATCGGCCGGTGAGCGCCTTGGCCAGGTGCCGGTCCAGCCGATTCGCAAAGTTTTGCCGCTCCGCGTTCGCATAAGGCGCCGGCCCACCGGTATCGACCCCGCCGCTGCGCAACTGTTCCATGAACGCCCGCATCGACAAATGCTGGCAAATGTTGTCTACCGTGTAGAACTCACCGCGCGGATTGAGCGCGTATCCGCCCTTTTCCAGCACCAGGCTGGCCAGCGGAATGTCGGCCGTCACCACCAGGTCGCCGGGTGCCAGCAGGCGCACGATTTCGAGGTCGGCCACATCGGCGCCGGCGCTCACCTGCAGCGCGCGGATCCAGCGCGAGCCCGGCACCCGCATCAGCTGGTTCGCTACCAGCGTCACAGTCAGTTGCCGGCGCTCCGCCACGCGGAATAAAATCTCTTTGCACACCAGCGGGCATGCATCGGCATCGACCCAGATTTGCATCGCGTTGCCGCCATCAGATCGATACGCATTTGGCATGATAGTGTTGTCAAAATGTCGTAACGGCAATTGCCTTTCGGAAAATGTCCGGCTGTGTTATCGTTAGAAAATTCCGCTGGCATTTGCGCAACTATTTGTTATCTAAAGCAAGGTCAAACCTTGGAGCCGTCATGATATTACTTCGATGTGTGTCGTTCCTGATCGGGACAGTCATCCTGATGGGTGCGCCGTTCATCCTGCTGCCGGACGCCCCGCAGCGCGGCAGCGACGTCCTCAACGTCATTGGTGGATGCATCATCATCGCCGTGCTCTCTTCGGGTTTCTTCCTGGTCGGCGTCGCCGGCAACCGCATGAAACGGTCGCGCCGAGCCCGCATGCTCGCCGCCGTATTGCTCGGCTTTCCGATCCTCGGCAGCATCGGCGTGCTGATGCTCGACAAGACGCCGGTGGAAGTGTGGATGATCGGTCCGTTACTGTTCTGCTCTATCTTGCTGTTTATCGGCTTCGTCTATCCCGGCCGGCGCGGTCCGCAGCACCGGCGCCTGCGCCCGCGTGATCCGTCCGCCACCATCGTCGAAGCGTAACGGCGCGTCTTACCGGTCCGGCAAGGCGTCCCACAAGTCGCCCGTCGGGCTGGTGCGCGGCGCCGCCACCCCGAAGTGCCGGTACGCCAGCGGTGTGGCGATCCTGCCGCGCGGCGTCCTCTGCAAATATCCCTGCTGGATCAGAAATGGCTCGAGCACATCTTCAATGGTGTCGCTTTCCTCGCCGATCGCCGCGGCCAGGTTGCCGATGCCGACCGGCCCGCCGCCGAACTTGAACAGCACCGCTTCGAGCAACTTGCGGTCCATCACATCGAAGCCGACCGAATCGACGTCCAGCATTACCAGCGCGGCGTCCGCCATCGCCTTGGTGATTTCGCCGTTGCCCTTCACTTCTGCGTAGTCGCGCACCCGGCGCAGCAGCCGGTTGGCGATGCGCGGCGTCCCGCGCGCGCGCAAGGCAATTTCGCGCGCGCCATCGTCGACGATCGGCGCACAGAGCAGCGAGGCGCTGCGGGTGACGATGCGCGCCAGCTCCTGGGCATTGTAGAACTCGAGCCGGGCGACAATGCCGAAGCGGTCGCGCAGCGGATTGGTCAGCATGCCGGCGCGCGTCGTGGCGCCGACCAGGGTGAACGGCTGCAGGTCGAGCTTGACCGAGCGCGCGGCCGGGCCTTCGCCGATCATGATATCGATCTGGTAGTCTTCCAGCGCCGGGTACAGGATTTCCTCGACGATGGGCGACAGACGGTGGATTTCGTCGATGAAAAGGACGTCGTTCGCTTCCAGGTTGGTCAGGATTGCCGCCAGGTCGCCGGGGCGCTCGAGCACCGGACCGGACGTCTGGCGCAGGCTGACGCCCATCTCGCGCGCGATGATGTGCGCCAGCGTGGTCTTGCCCAGGCCGGGCGGGCCGAACAGCAAGGTGTGGTCGAGCGCTTCCTTGCGCTTGCGCGCGGCCGAAATGAAGATCTCAAGCTGGCCGCGGATTTTTTCCTGGCCGACGTATTCGTCGAGATGCTTGGGGCGCAGCGCGCGCTCGATCGCCTCTTCGTTGGGCGAAGCGGGCGTGGCGGCAATGATGCGCTGCGCGGTGAAGTCGTCGGTCTGAATACTCATTGCTACCCTTTACTTAACGCCTTCAGCGCGAACTTGATGCCGTCGGAGACGGTACTGCTCGCCGGCATATTCTTGATGGCGGCCAGCGCCTCCTTGTCAGAATACCCCAAAGCCAGCAGCGCGTTGAGAATGTCCGATTCGGCGTCGTTGTGGACCACGCCGCCGCCGGCGCCGAGGTCCGCGCCGAGCTTGCCCTTCAGCTCCAGCAGCAGCCGCTCGGCGGTTTTTTTGCCGATTCCGGGAACCTTGACCAGCCGGCCCGCTTCCTGCAGCGTCACCGCCTGCGCCAGGTCGGCGATCGTCATGCCCGACAGGATCGACAGTGCGGTGCGTGCGCCGACGCCAGTGATCTTGATCAGCTGGCGGAACACGCTGCGTTCAGCCGCGTTGCCGAAGCCGAACAGCAGGTGCGCATCCTCACGGATCGCCTGGTGGGTGAACAGCGTTACTTTCTCGCCGAGGCCCGGCAAGTTGTAATAAGTGCTCATCGGCACATCGACTTCATAGCCGACGCCATTGCAATCGACCAGCAGTTGCGGCGGATTTTTTTCGAGCAGGATTCCGGAGATGCGACCGATCATCGATAGCCTTCTATATGTAGTTGGTTAGACCAGGCGGCCGCGCTTCATGCGCAGGCCGCCGAGGGCTGGCGCCAGCGCGCCGATCAGCGCCAGCGCATCATGGCTGTTGGCGTGGCAAATGGCAACGCCGAGCGCGTCGGCGGCATCGGTTCCTGGCAGGCCCGGCAGCACCAGCAGGCGCGCGACCATGTCCTGCACCTGGGCTTTTTCCGCCTTGCCGGTGCCGGTGACGGCCTGCTTGACTTGCAGCGCGGTGTATTCGGCCACGTCGAGGTCGCCGCCGACGAGCGCCGTGATGGCGGCGCCGCGCGCCTGGCCGAGCAGCAAGGTTGACTGCGGATTGACGTTAGCGAACACCTTCTCGATCGCGGCACAGTCGGGATTGTAGGTGCGGATAAGCTGGGCGATCCCGGCGAAGATGACCTTCAGGCGCGGCGGCAACGCGCTCTCGCTGCCGGTCTTGATGGTGCCGGAAGCGATATAGCGCAGCTTGCTGCCATGCTTTTCGATCACCCCGAATCCGGTGGTGCGCAGCCCGGGGTCAATGCCAAGAATTATCATGGACGAATGTTATACCGGTCGGCAACGTTCGTGTGAAAATACTGTGCAAAAACACAGGCTTTTCAGCAGTCAAGTTCCGGTGTCAGGTCTGACATTCGGACATTTGGCTCTTCAAATGTTCGAATGTCAGCGCAATAATCGGCGGCGGGCGCCGAAGATCGCCCCGAAGCAAACACCTTTATTACTGCTGGTTCAAGGAAGCTCCACTCTTATGGTGTTTGCTTAAGAGACCTGACACCAGCGTTTAGCCGGTGAAATGTCCGATTGTCAGACCTGACACCAGTTTTTAGGATCAGTGGCGGAAATGGCGGGCGCCGGTGTAGAGCATCACCACGCCGCGCTCGTCGGCAGCGTCGATCACTTCCTGGTCGCGCATCGAGCCGCCCGGATGGATCACGCAGGTCGCGCCGGCATCGACCACGACGTCGAGGCCGTCACGAAACGGGAAGAAGGCATCGGATGCCACTGCCGAGCCCGCCAGCGTCAGGCCGGCATTCTGCGCCTTGATCGAGGCAATCCGGGCCGAATCGATCCGGCTCATCTGGCCAGCGCCAACGCCCAAGGTCATGCCGTTGGCGCAGAAGACGATCGCGTTCGACTTGACGAACTTGGCAACGCGCCAGGCAAACATCATGTCCTGCAGTTGCTGCTGGGACGGTTGCGCCTTGGTGACCACGCGCAGTTCGCCCAGGCCAACGTTCCTGGCATCCGGCGTCTGCACCAGCAGGCCGCCGCCGACTCGCTTGACGTCGAACGGGTTGTTGCCGTCGCCGAGCGGGATCTGCAACAGGCGCACGTTCTGCTTGGCCGCCATCAATTGCAGCGCTTCGGCACTGAACGACGGCGCGATCAACACTTCCACGAACAGCTTGGCGATCTCGGCCGCGGTGCGCGCGTCGACTTCGACATTGAAAGCAATGATGCCGCCAAACGCCGAGGTCGGATCGGTCTGCAGCGCGCGGCCGTAGGCGTCCGCCGCATCGGTGCCGATTGCGACGCCGCATGGATTGGCGTGCTTGACGATGACACAGCCGGCCGGCTGGCCGAGCCCGCCCAGCGACTTGACGCATTCCCACGCGGCATCGGCATCGGCGATATTGTTGTACGACAGCGCCTTGCCCTGCAGCTGCTTGTAGTTGGCCAGCGCGCCGGTGGCCGGCTGCAGGTCGCGGTAAAAGGCGGCCGACTGGTGCGGGTTCTCGCCGTAGCGCATGTCCTGCACCTTGTCGAACGTCATGTTCAGCACTTGCGGATAGGCAGCGCGCGTTGCGTGCGCCTTGTCTTCGCCCAGGCTTGTCAGGTAGTTGGTGATGGCGCCGTCGTACTGCGCGGTATGGGCGAACACTTTCTTGGCGAGCATGAACTTGGTGTCATAGCTGACCGTGCCGGCCGCCGCCGAGGTGCCCTTCATTTCGGCCAGCACCAGGCCGTAGTCGGCCGGGTCGCACACCACCACGACGTCCTTGTGGTTCTTGGCAGCCGAGCGCAGCATCGTCGGTCCGCCGATGTCGATGTTCTCGATCGCATCTTCCAGGGTGCAGCTGTCCTTGGCGACAGCTTGCTGGAATGGATACAGGTTGACCACCACCATATCAATCGCCGGAATGTTGTGCTCGGCGAGCTTGGCGACGTGATCGGGAAAGTCGCGCCGCGCCAGGATGCCGCCATGCACCTTCGGGTGCAGCGTCTTGACGCGGCCATCGAGCATTTCCGGAAAGCCGGTGTAGTCGGCCACTTCGGTGACGGCAACGCCGTTTTCGGCCAGCAATTTAGCGGTGCCGCCAGTCGACAAAATGTTGACGCCCATGGCGGAAAGCGCGCGTGCAAAGTCCAGCACGCCGGTCTTGTCGGAAACGGAAATCAAAGCTTGTGTGATCATGGGAGTGGCCCGGTTGATGAGGATTCGGTGTTCAGCCGCGATGGGCGCGAACGACCGCGCCCCACCGTCGGCGCCGGCGCTTTACAGCAGCCCGTGTTCTTGCAGTTTCTTGCGCAAGGTGTTGCGGTTGATGCCCAGCATTTGCGCCGCGTGCGACTGGTTGCCCTCCGCGCGCAGCATCACCACCTCGAGGATCGGCTTCTCGACAGTGAGGACGACCATGTCGTAAATGTTCGATGCTTGCTGTTCGCCCAGGTCGTTGAAATACTCTTCAAGACTTTTCTGGATAACTTCCTGGATACTTTCTTTGCTCATTTTTTCTACTTCATCCGGCTGATTAATGTTGTCGCCGCTGCTCTTGAGGCAGCGTTCGTCCCATAATTCTTGTTTTGTGCTTGCCCTTTTCCTACGCGGCAAGGGCCTCGTCAACCACGCTGGCGGGCCGGTATTGTAACCGCTCGCCGAGTCTGTGTTGCGATTCGAAGAACTGGTCGAGCGCGGCCAGCTGGTCGGCGGTCGATTCCAGCAGGTTCATCTGGCGACGGAACGTCTCGCCGCCCTCCAGTTCGCGCACGTACCAGCCGATGTGCTTGCGCGCGGTGCGCACGCCGAGGAACTCGCCGTAGAACGCGTAGTGCGCTTCCAGGTGCTCGTGCATCAGGCCGCGCACTTCCGCCACCATCGGCGCCGGCAAGTAGGTGCCGGTGCGCAAAAAATGATCGATCTCGCGGCAGATCCACGGCCGCCCCTGCGCGGCCCGGCCGATCATCACCGCATCGGCGCCGGTATAGGCCAGCACGTCGCGCGCTTTTTCGGGGGTGGTGATGTCGCCGTTGGCCACCACTGGAATCTCCACGGCGGCCTTGACCGCGGCAATGGTGTCGTACTCGGCGTCGCCGGAGTAGCCGTCGGCGCGGGTGCGACCATGCAAGGTCAGCATCTGGATGCCGGCCTGCTCGGCAATGCGGGCAATGCGCAACGCGTTCTTGTTTTCACGGTTCCAGCCGGTACGAAACTTCAACGTCACCGGCACGTCGACGGCGCCGACGACCGCATCGAGGATGCGTTCGACCAGGCTTTCGTTTTGCAGCAGGGCCGAACCGCACCAGCTGTTGCAGACCTTTTTGACCGGGCACCCCATGTTGATGTCGATGATCTGGGCGCCGCGCTCGACGTTGAATTTGGCGCAGTCGGCCAGGTCCTGCGGATCGGCGCCGGCGATCTGCACCGCTTTCGGCTCCATCTCGCCGGCGTGGTCGGTACGGCGCGAACTTTTCTCGGTCGCCCACAGGCGTGGATTGGACGCGGCCATCTCCGACACGGCATAGCCGGCGCCGAGCTGCTTGCACAGCTGGCGGAACGGGCGGTCCGTGACGCCCGCCATCGGAGCGACGAATACATTATTGCGCAGCAAGTACGGGCCGATTTGCACTGGAGATAAAAAAAGAGAGGACGGAACCCGTTATCTTAACCGATCTACTGCTCAAATAATAAGCACTATTTTGTTACGATAACTCGTCGAGCGGGCGTGGCCTCAGGTGTGCCACTTCGCCCCAGCTCGCCAGCGCCAGCATGCCGCCCTGCACCGTGAAGCGGTTGATGCTGGCATTCAGGACCGGAAAATTGCGCGGCGTCTCCAGCGACAGGTCGAGCGCGGCCCGGTAGGCGCACTCGAGCACGCCGCCGTGGGCGACGACGACGATGTTGCCGCCCGGATGGGCATTCGCTGCGGCGACGATGCCGGCTACCGATCGGGCGTAGAACTGACGGAAGCTTTCGGCCAAGCGGGCGCCGGCCGGCATCAAGGCGTCGCCATCCCGTGCCTGCCATGCGGCAAATTCAGCCGGGAAGCGCTGCTCGATCTCGGCATACAGCAAGCCTTCGAAGCCGCCGTAGCAGCGCTCGCGCAGCGCCGCATCCTGGCTGACGGTGATGCCGCGCGCGGCGGCGACCGCCTGCGCCGTCTGAAGCGCGCGCTGCAGGTCGCTGGCAAAGACGGCGTCGACATGCTCGCCGGCCAGCGCGCCAGCGACCGCGGCGGCCTGGCGCAGTCCTTCGGCGTTGAGGGCGATGTCGATATGACCTTGCAGGCGGCGTTCGGCGTTCCAGGCAGTTTCGCCGTGGCGGATGAGGATGATGTTGGTGTTCGGCATGGGCGCCATGATACCAGCCTGACCGCCCTGCTTGACCTGGGTGCGCTTACTTTGCCACCGATTCGGCCACTTCCGGATTGAGCGAATACACCCCGAACACCTGGGCCTCGTCGAGGATATGGCCGCGGATCGCCAGCCGCGCCTCCGGCCCGGTAAAGTTGCCTTCGAGCGGAAACGGCACATCCAGCGCGTACAGGCAGAACAGGTATGCATGCGGGCGCAGGTCATTCCACGGCGGGAATGGCCCGTCATAGCCGAAATACTCGCCCGCCATGTCGGGATCGCCAGCAAACAGGGCCGTGTAATCGTTCAGCCCCTGGCGCAACTGATGCTCGGTGCCATTCTTAATAGTGAACGGCAACAGCGGACCAGGCTTGCCGTGCGGCGTGACCATCTCGGACAACTTGCCTTCGCCCAGAGACTTGATTGCCACCGGGATATCGACCAGCGTCCAGTGGTAGAAATCGACCCGCGGCAGATCCTCGGCCAGCAACTTGCCTTCCTGGTTCATGCCTTGCTTGACGGCAGGCGCATCGACATCGCGGCAAAACAGCGCCAGCGACTGGGCGCCGGACGGAACTTCGTCCCACCCCAGGTGCGGATTGCGATTGGCGGCGTAGCGCACGTGGGTGGCCGGCTCGATCTGCGCAAACGCGCATTCCGGCGGAATGACGCCGCCCTCGGTGAATGTATCGCTCCACAGTCTCATTGCAGTCTCCTGCCCTATGGTCTATTGACCGCGATGCAGGCCGGAAGTTTCAACCAAGGCGCGCCGCCGGTGCGATTTGCAGCCAGAACGTGACAGGCCCATCGTTGATCAACGACACTTTCATGTCTGCGCCGAACTGGCCCGTTGCTACCGTAGCATGGGCAGCGCGCGCCCGGCGCACCATATGTTCGAACAACTTCAGGCCGTCCTGCGGGCTGGCGGCCGGCGAAAAGGACGGCCGCGTGCCGGAATTGGTGTCCGCCGCCAGCGTAAATTGCGGCACCAGCAACAGGGCGCCGCCGATGTCGGCGACGCTGCGGTTCATCTTGCCTGCGTCATCGCTGAACACCCGATAGGCCAGCAATTTAGTCAGCAATACGTCGGCTTCCTTCTCGGTATCGCCCTTTTCGGCGCACACCAGCACCAGCAGGCCGGCGCCGATGGCGCCAATCTCGGCGCCATCGACGACCACGCTGGCCTGGCTGACCCGTTGCAGCAGGCCGATCATGCCGACAGCGTCACACGGGCAAACTTGCGTTTGCCCACCTGCAGCACGAACGTGCCGGCGTCGAGCTTGAGGGCCTTGTCGGCGATCACCACGCCGTCGATGCGCACGCCGCCCTGGTCGACCATGCGCATCGCTTCCGAGGTCGACGCACACAGCCCGGCCTGCTTGAGCAGCTGCGGCAAGCCGACCGGGGCACCGGACAGCGCCAGTTCGGCCACGTCGTCCGGGATGCCGCCCTTCGAACGGTTGACGAAATCGGCCAGCGCGTCGGTAGCCGCCTGGGCCGAATGGAAACGCTCGACGATTTCCTGCGCCAGCGCCACTTTGGCATCGCGCGGGTTCATCCCTTCGGCGACAGCCTTTTTCAATGCCGCGATGTCGGCCAGCGAGCGGAACGACAGCAATTCGAAGTAGCGCCACATCATGACGTCGGAAATACTCATCAGCTTGGCAAACATGGTGTTGCCCGGCTCGGTGATGCCGATGTAATTGTTTTTCGACTTCGACATCTTCTCGATGCCATCGAGTCCTTCGAGCAAGGGCATGGTCAGGATGCATTGCTGTTCCTGGCCATAATCCTTCTGCAGTTCCCTTCCCACCAGCAAATTAAATTTCTGGTCTGTTCCACCTAGCTCAAGGTCTGCTTTCAACGCGACGGAATCATAGCCTTGCATCAAAGGATAAAGGAACTCATGGACGCTGATGGGAGTCCCACTCTTGAATCGCTTGGTAAAATCGTCGCGCTCCATCATTCTTGCCACGGTGTAGCGCGATGACAATTCGATCATGCCGCGCGCCCCGAGCGGATCGGACCACTCGGAGTTGTAGCGAATTTCCGTGCGTGACGCATCAAGTACCAGCGATGCCTGCTTGAAGTAAGTCATCGCGTTAAGTTCAATTTGTTCCCGTGTCAGCGGCGGGCGCGTGATGTTCCGGCCGGAAGGGTCGCCGATCATCGACGTGAAGTCGCCAATCAGGAAGATCACCTGGTGCCCCAGGTTTTGCAACTGGCGCATCTTGTTCAATACCACCGTGTGGCCGAGGTGCAGGTCGGGCGCGGTGGGGTCCAGGCCAAGTTTGATGCGCAGCGGCTTGCCGCTCCGTTCAGACCGTGCAAGCTTTTGGGCGAATTCGGCCTCGATGAGCAGCTCGTCGACGCCGCGTTTGATCATGGCAAGCGCTTCCCGCACGTTGTCTGTCAGCGGCAGCGCAGGTGAAGCCGGCGCGGCGGCAGCGCTCTTGGAGGGTGAGGAAGTGGTCATATGGTCTTATCAACTGATCTTCAAAAAAGTGGGGCAGGCGCGAGAGTTTGCTATAATGCCCGATCCTATTAACGTTGCCCAATGAAAACTAATCAAACCAATAACAAGAAAAAGTAGTGATCCATTGGATGTTCAAGCGGCAAATTTTAACTGATTGCATGAACCCTACACACAAAATCACAGGTAAGCGCTGGACCGGCCTGCTGGGAACGACGCGAAAGGTGCGCATCATCAGCGCCAGCGCTATCTTCCTTGCAGTTTGCGCATTCGGAGCCGCTGGCGTCGCGCCATTGGCACCGGATGCGTCCGATGTCCCAGTCAAATCCATCGCCCAAGACCTGGAACTGCCGAACCTGGCCGACCAGATTTCCGCGCTCCAGCAAGAGCCACAGCAATTCATCCACGAAGAAAAAGTGCGCCCAGGCGATTCGCTCGCCTCGCTGCTGTATCGCCTCGGTGTCGATGACCAGGGCGCGATCGCCTTCATCAAGAGCGACAAGGTCGCCAAGGGTGTCATGCAGCTCAAAACCGGCAAGCGCGTGCAGGCCAAGACCGACGAAGACGGCGAGCTGCAGTGGCTGCGCGCGACCGTGGTCGACGCCAACGACAACCCGGTCAAGAATATTTCGATCACCCGCAAGGATGACAAGTTCGTCGCCCTCGAATCGGCGCCCCAGCTCGAGCGGCGCATCGAAATGCGTGCGCGCCAGATTACCAATTCGCTGTATTCGGCGACCGATTCGAGCACCGACGGCGGCAAGCTGCCCGACTCGATCGTCGCCCAGATCATCGAGATGTTCTCGACCAGCATCGACTTCCGTACCGACCTGAAACGCGGCGACCGCTTCAATGTGGTCTATGAAACGTTCTGGCAAGACGGCGAGATGGTGCGTACCGGCCGCATCCTCGCCGGCGAATTCGTCAACCGCGGCGTCAGCTATCAGTCGGTCTGGTTCGAAGACCCGACCAGCAAGCAACGCGGCGGCTACTACACGTTCGACGGCAAGGCGCTGAAGAAGGCGTTCCTCAAGTCGCCACTCGAGTTCTCGCGCATTTCATCGGGCTTTTCGAACCGCATCCATCCAATTTCCGGCGCCTGGAAAGCCCACAAGGGTATCGACTACGCCGCCGCACTGGGCACGCCGATCCGCGCCTCCGCCGATGGCGTGATCGACTTCGCCGGCGTCTCCGGCGGCTACGGCAACATGGTCGTCGTCAAGCACTGGGCCAGCTACACCACCGCCTACGCCCACATGAGCCGGTTTGCACCAGGCATGCGCAAGGGCACGAAAATCAGCCAGGGCGACATCATCGGTTATGTCGGTTCGACCGGCTGGTCGACCGGCGCCCACCTGCACTACGAATTCCGTGTCAACAACGAAGCGCGCGATCCGTCGTCGATCAACATGATCTCCCAGGCGCCGCTGACGCCGGCCGAACTGGCACGCTTCAAGGGTTCGGCAGCCGACATGACCCACCGCTTCGCGCTGCTGCGCCCGGGCGGCAACTCGATGGCAGCCCGCTAGTTCATCGTTCGCGCGCGCACCCATCATGGGCGGAAAAGCACAGCTTTCCCGCCCATTTTTTTGAGCCAACCATTGACCACTCTCTCTTCCCTGTATATCGGCCTGATGTCCGGCACCAGCCTGGACGGTGTTGACGGCGTGCTGGCCGACTTCGCCGACGACGGCGCCATCCGCACCTTGGGCGCCGCCTTCGTCCCGTTCAGCGCGCAATTGCGTGCCGGCCTGATGGCGCTGCAAGCGGCGGGCGTCAATGAAATCGAGCGCGAGGCGATTGCCGGCAACCAGATCGCCGCCGCCTACGCCGCCTGCGTGGCGCAGTTGTTGCCGGCAGCAAGCGGGCCGGTGCGCGCCATCGCCGCGCATGGCCAGACCGTTCGCCACCGGCCGGAGCTCGGTTTCACGCGCCAGACCATCAATGCGGCACTGCTGGCCGAACTGACCGGCATCGACGTGGTTGCCGACTTCCGCAGCCGCGACGTTGCCGCCGGCGGCCAGGGCGCACCGCTGGTGCCCGCTTACCACCACGTCCAGTTCGGCAAGCCCGGCCAGACCCGGGTGGTGGTCAATATCGGCGGCATCGGCAACATCAGCGTGCTGCATGCCGATGGCGCCGTCACCGGTTTCGACACCGGGCCGGGCAACGTGCTGATGGACGGCTGGATCGCCCGCCACCAGGGCAAGGATTACGACGAGGACGGCGCCTGGGCGGCCACTGGGCGAGCCAATGCGGCGCTGATGGCAGTGCTGCTGGCAGAACCCTACTTTGCCATTACCGGGCCAAAGAGCACCGGCCGCGACCTGTTTCACATGGAGTGGCTCGACACGATGCTGGCGCGCAGCCCGGCCCTGCCGGCCGCCGACGTGCAGGCCACATTGACGCAGCTGACGGCGGTGTCGATCGCGCGCGCGATCCATGGCGAAGCCGGCGACATCGATGCTGTGTATGTGTGCGGGGGCGGCGCCTACAACGGCACACTGATGCGGGAACTGGCGGCGGCGCTGGGCAGCAACGTCACGATGGAGTCGACCGCGGTGCTCGGCGTGGCGCCGAACCGCGTCGAGGCGCTGGCGTTCGCCTGGCTGGCGTATCGCTTCTGCCAACGCAAAGCGGGCAATCTGCCCGCTGTGACCGGGGCAAAGGGCGGCCGGATTCTCGGCGCGCTTTACCCCGCGTAATGAAGACTGCTGCCCTGCTCAGGGCAGCGTGGAACTTAAGCCGAGAACGACGAACCGCAGCCGCAGGTCGAGGTGGCGGTTGGGTTCTTGATGACGAACTGGGCGCCTTCGAGGTCGTCCTTGTAGTCGATTTCGGCGCCCACCAGGTACTGGTAGCTCATCGAATCGATCAGCAGCTGGACGCCGTTCTTGACCATCGTCGTGTCGTCTTCGTTGACGATTTCGTCGAAGGTGAACCCGTACTGGAAGCCCGAGCATCCGCCTCCCTGCACGAACACACGCAGTTTCAGGTCCGGATTGCCCTCTTCCTCGATCAGCTGCGCGACCTTTTGCGCGGCACTGTCGGTGAAGATAATCGGCGACGGGATGACGTCTTGCATTTCGGCTACTGCATTCATGGGTGACTCCTACTTGGGTACAATTGGAGCCATTATAGACTGTTGACGGCTCTCACGCTTCGCTTGCTTCAGCAACGGCCAGGTGGAACACCGGCTCCCCCGTCAACTGATGGGTAAGCTTGCCGGTGACGGTCGCGCCGCCGTGCATTTCCAACAGTTTGTAATGGACATCACCTATGATGCGGCCTTTCGGCTGAAGTTCAAGCAGTTCGGACGCAAAAACCGAACCGGCGATGTATCCGTTGACCACCAGGTTGGCGCAGCGCACCTCGCCTTCGATTCGGGCATGCTCGGACACGATCAGCACATTGTCGGGGCCGTCGGCGGCGACGACGTTGCCGTGCACTTCGCCGTCAATGCGCAAGCCGCCGGTAAAGCACAGGTCGCCCTCGATACGGGCGGAGATGCCGATAAGGCTGTCAATTTCACTTTTGGCGTTACGACCGAACATATTGGCTGTCCTCGCAGTGACTAATCGCAAGAGGCGATCGATGCTGATTGCAAATTCAATCAGACGTTGATCAATTTACCGTTCCCAACGTCCGCCGCTTTGATCTAGATCGTCGCCACCGGCGTATTTCTTCGCGCCAGCGCCGATCAGCCGTTTAGTCCAGCGTTAAGGCAACAGCGCGATATGCTTCAATCCGGTCGATTCCGGCAGGCCGAACATCAGGTTCATACACTGCACTGCCTGGCCGGCGGCGCCTTTGACCAGGTTATCCTGCACCACCAGGATAACCACCATGTCCGAGCCATCCGGGCGATGCAGCGCCAGGCGCAGCATGTTCGAGCCGCGCGTCGAGCGCGTTTCCGGATGCGAGCCGAACGGCATCACGTCGACAAACGGCTCGTCCTGGTATTGCTTTTCGAACAACGCCTGCAGTGCGTCATTGCTGATTTCCTTGGTCAGGCGCGCGTACAGCGTCGCATGCATGCCGCGGATCATCGGTACCAGGTGCGGCGTAAACACCAGGCCGACCTTGTCGTCGGTGTAGCGCTGCAGCTGGGCCGACGTTTCTGGCGTGTGGCGATGGCCGGCCACGCCATAGGCCTTGAAATTGTCGCTCGACTCCGAGAACAGCGTGCCGATCTCGGCCTTGCGACCGGCGCCGGAGACGCCCGACTTGGCATCGGCGATCAGGCTGGACGCATCGACGAGGCCGGCCTTGAGCAGCGGATAGAATCCGAGCTGCATCGTGGTCGGATAGCAACCCGGGTTAGCGATCAGCTTGGCCGCCTTAATCGCCTCGCGATTGAGTTCCGGCAAGCCATATACCGCCTGCTCCAGCAGTTCCGGCGCCGTGTGCGGGATCTTGTACCACTTCTCGAAGACGGCCTGGTCTTTCAGGCGGAAGTCGGCGGCCAGGTCGATGACCTTGACGCCGGCGGCCAGCAGTGCCGGCGCTTGCGCCATGGCAACGCCGTGCGGGGTCGCGAAGAACACCACGTCGCACTTGGCCAGGTCGACCTTGTCGGGCGCCGAGAATGCCAGGTCGACATGACCGCGCAGTGACGGGAACATGTCGGCGACCGGCAGGCCGTCCTCCTTGCGCGACGTGATGGCGATCAGTTGCGCATCTGGATGGGCCGACAGCAATCGCAGCAATTCCACGCCTGTGTACCCGGTTCCGCCTACGATGCCAACTTTGATCATGTCTGTTCCTTCAAATATAAGAATAAGGTGCTGCCTGAAGCAAGAATGCAATTTTAACAGCCCGCAAAAATTCGCGCGCCGCGTTACACACAACACACCGGGGTCAGACCTAGGTCTGACCCCGATGTTATAAATAGGCGAAAAAAAGCCGCCGGGCTTCGCAGCCGGCGGCTTTTTCGCGCAGCGCCGCAAGGCGCCGCAGCAGGCGAATTAACGCTTCGAGAATTGCTTTGCGCGACGTGCTTTGCGCAGACCAACTTTTTTACGCTCGACTTCACGGGCATCGCGAGTAACGAAACCGGCACGTGCCAGGTCGCCCTTCAGCGTAGCGTCGTAGTCGATCAGGGCGCGGGTGATGCCGTGGCGAACTGCACCAGCTTGGCCGGACTCACCACCACCGTGAACGTTGATCTTGATGTCAAAACGCTCGACATTGCCGGTCAGTTCCAGCGGCTGGCGAATGACCATCATCGCCGTTTCGCGCGAGAAGTAATCAGTCGCCGGCTTGCCATTGACGATGATTTGGCCAGTGCCAACTTTGATGAAGACGCGAGCGACTGCACTCTTGCGACGGCCGGTGCCGTAATTGTAGTTACCGATCATGTCAGCTCCTTAGAGAACGAGTGCTTTAGGTTGCTGCGCAGCGTGCGGATGGGAACCTTCCGCGTACACTTTGAGCTTCTTGATCATCGCGTAGCCGAGCGGGCCCTTAGGCAGCATGCCCTTGACCGCTTTTTCGAGCGCGCGACCCGGAAAACGCTGTTGCATTTTCAGGAAATTGGTTTCGTAGATACCACCTGGGTAACCGGAGTGACGATAATACGTCTTCTCAGTGGCCTTGGTACCGGTCACGCGCAGTTTGCCTGCATTGATTACGACGATGAAATCGCCGGTGTCGACGTGCGGAGTGAATTCAGGTTTGTGCTTGCCGCGCAGTCGGAGTGCCACTTCGCTGGCAACACGTCCGAGGATCAGATCCGTCGCGTCAATCACTAACCAATCGCGCTGGACTTCATGTCCTTTAGCGGAAAAAGTTTTCATGTTGACTTCCTAATATGTAAATCGCTCAAATGGTGGTTCCGCTCTTGCTGCCCGCGGACTCTGCCTTATTGTCTTTCCTGAGCAAACGGAAAGCCGGCAATCATAGCGCACTTCGGCCCGACACGTCAACCGCCAAGGCCGCCGCTGTTGCATCGAGCGATACGCCCCGCCTGGATTAAGTTGCCGCATTCCATTTACCGTAAACTGCAAGATCGATTGACCGATGAAACAGTGCCACTCTAATATTGCTTGGCATTCACCTTGGGGGTTCATGTGACATTTCGACGTTGCCTCGGTGCGCCGCTGCTTGGCCTGCTATTGCTGTCAACCACTGCCGCCCACGCCGCCGCCGGCCCGCAGGGCCGCTCCTGCCACCTGCCAGGCGTCGAGGAAGCGCTGCGCTGCGTCAGCGTTCCGGTCGCGCTCGACTACGCCCGTCCCGCCGGCGCCAGGCTCAACCTGCACGTCACGGTGGCGCCCGCATATCGCGAATCGGCGCGCCCCGACCCGCTGTTCATCCTCGCCGGCGGCCCCGGCGAAGCCGGCTCGGACGTGCTGCCGCTGCTCAACAATACCTTCCGCCGCATCCGCGCCACCCGCGACATCGTCTTCATCGACCAGCGCGGAACCGGCCGCTCCGGCAAGCTCAGCTGCGACGACGGCAAGGCCACCGAAGCGGCCATGACCGAGCAGCAGCTCGACGCCGAAGTGCTCGCCTGCATCGGCGCGATGAAGGTCGATTTTGCCGCCTACGGTACCGCCAACGCCGCGCGCGACATCGACCAGGTGCGCCGCGCGCTTGGCTACGACAAGATCAACCTGTTCGGCGGCTCCTACGGCACCCGCCTCGGCCAGGCCTACGCGCGCGCCTTCCCGGCGCAGTTGCGCGCGATGGTGCTCGACGGCGTTGCCGCGCCCGAACAGGTCATTCCCGCCGGCGGGCGCGACGGCCAGGCCGCGCTCGACGCGCTGTTTCGCCAGTGCGCCGCCGAGTCCGGCTGCCAGCGCGCCTTCCCGCAATTGCGCCATGAGTTCGACGCCCTCAGCGCCAAGGTGGCCTCCGGCAAGATCAAGGTCGACGTCGCCGATCCTCGCACCGCCGAGCCGCTGACCCTGGCGATGAACAGCGGCCGCTTTCTCAATACCATCCACAGCATCCTGTATTCGCCGGCCGACAGCCGCCGCCTGCCGTTCCTGATCCACAGCGCCGCCAACGGCCGCTGGGAGCCGTTCATGGCGCGCCGCAACGTGGCCGCCGATTTTTCGGCAAACGGCTCGATCGCGCTGGTGCTGCACCTGGCCGTCATCTGCGCCGAAGATTTCCCGCGCCTGACGCCGGCCTTGCGCGCCGACGACGCCTCCGCGCTGACCGCGCCCGTTCTGTCGCGCCTGCCGGCGATGTGCAAGGCGATCAACGTCGCGCCAGTCGCCTTCGTGCCGCCGACCAGGATCGAGGCGCCGGTGCTGATGCTCTCAGGCGTGCTCGACCCGGTGACGCCGCCGCGCCGCGCCGACGCCGCCGGCAAGCACATGGCGCGCGCCCAGCACCTGGTGGTGACCAACGCCGGCCATGGCATCGCCCAGCTCGGCTGCACGCCGCGGCTGCTGCGCGAGTTCCTCGACAACCCGGCCGCGCCGGTACAGGCAGCGTGCCTGAAAGACATTCCAGTGCCGGGCTTTCAGCTCGGCAGCTCCGGACCGCAACCGTAACCGCCGGGACAGACCATGATCGAAACGCAGGATGTACGCAAACAATTTGGCGCCGTGCAGGCGCTTGGCGGGGTCAGCTTCAAGGCGCAGGACGGCCAGATCACCGCGCTGCTGGGCCCTAACGGCGCCGGCAAGACCACCTTGCTGCGGCTGCTGGTCGGCCTGCTCAAGCGCGACCATGGCAGCATCAGCATCGACGGCGTCGACCCGGAAAAAGATCCCATGGCGGTGCGCCGCAACATCGGCTTTCTGACCGACCAGTTTGGCCTGTACGATCGCCTCAGCACGCGCGAATACCTCGTCTATTTTGGCGAGCTGAACGGCATGGCCGGACCGAGCCTGCAGCAGCGCATCGATGAAGTGTCGAATCTGCTCGGCATGAACGACATCCTCGAGCGGCGCGCCAAAGGGTTCTCGCAGGGCCAGCGCATCAAGGTAGCGCTGGCGCGCACCCTGCTGCACCGCCCGCGCCACCTGCTGCTCGACGAACCGAGCCGCGGCCTCGACGTGATGAGCACGCGCGCATTGCGCGCCGCCCTGACCGAGCTGCGCCGTGACGGCTGCTGCGTCATCATGGCCACTCACGTGATGCAGGAAGTCACGCATTTGTGCGACGACGTCATCGTCATCGCCAAAGGCCACACCGTGGCGCAAGGCTCGCCGCAGCAACTGTGCGAACGCACCGGCATCGCCAGCCTGGAAGACGCCTTTGTCAGCCTGGTCGGCACCGAAGAAGGGATCGTCGCATGAAGGCAAAATGGCTGATCGTGTTCCTCAAGGAATTTCGCGAAACGCTGCGCGACCGCCGCTCGCTGAGCCTGCTGGCGCTGTTTACATTCATGTACCCGGTGATGCTCGGTCTGGTGCTGCACCAGCAGATCAAGAAGGCCACCAGGCCCGAGCGCGAAGGCATCGAGCTGGCCGTCATCAACGCCGCGATGGCGCCGAACATGATGACCCAGTTCAAGCACAAGAACATCAATGTGCGGCCGATGGGGCCGATGGACGAAGAGCAGATAGCGAACCTGCTGCGCGACAAGAAGACGGTGGCGGTGCTGCGCATCAGCGACAAGTTTGCCGACAATTACCAGGCGATGCGCCCGGCCGAGGTCGAACTGTGGTTCGATTCGGCGTCCGACAACCGCGGCCGCCAGCGCGACATCGAAGACGTGCTGCAAAGCTACGGCTCCGGCGTGGCCAGCGCCCGCCTGCTGGCGCACGGGGTGTCGCCGGCCACCGTCGCACCGGTCAAATTGCAGCGCTACGACACCGGCACCACGGCGGCGCGCTCGGCCGGCCTGATCGGCGGCATCCTCGGCTTCCTGTTCTTCCCCGCCGTCATCTGCGGCTTGTCGGCCGCGGTCGACAGCACCGCCGGCGAACGCGAACGGCGCTCGCTCGAAGTGCTGATGTCGCAGCCGGCGCACAGCTGGGAACTGGTAGTCGGCAAGTGGCTCGCCGCCGCCAGCCTGGCCATCATCGGCATCACGCTCGAACTGTTCCTCGCGCACGCCATCATGAGCTGGCTGCCGCTGGAGGAAATCGGCATGGCCTGGCGCGTTACCACGCTCGACCTGTTACTGGTGAGCCTGGCGTCGATCCCGCTGTCGCTGTTCGCCTCGTCGCTGCAGATCGCGGTGGCGATGAACGCCAAGTCGTTCAAGGAAGCGCAGAGCATGCTCACGTTCGTGCTGTTCATGCCGATGGTGCCGGGGCTGGCGGTGACGATGATGGACCTGAAGACGGCGACGTGGATGTACAGCGTGCCGATGCTGTCGAACCAGACCTTGCTGCGCGAAATCGCCAAGGGCGACCAGATCGGCGTGTTGCCCTACCTGCTGACGTTTGCCAGCTCGATGGTGTGGGCGCTGGTGGCGGTGGCGTTTGCCAGCTGGCGCATGAAGAGCGAGCGCTACGTGCTGGCGGTGTAGGCGGTAGAATTAGGCGCACGTCACTACTACCTGAGGATCGCAATGGAAGTTAAAATCAGCTGGAACGGCCCGTCGGGCATGAGTTTTCGCGCCGAAACCGGTTCTGGCCACATGGTCAGCATGGATGGCGCCCCGGAGGGCGGTGGCCACAACCTGGCGCCGCGGCCGATGGAAATGGTGTTGCTCGGCACCGGCGGCTGCACCGCCTACGATGTGGTGCTGATCCTCAAGCGCGGGCGTGAAGACGTGCGCGGCTGCGACGTCACGCTCAAGGCCGAGCGCGCCGATACCGATCCGAAAGTGCTCACCAAGATCCACTTCCACTTCACCGTCACCGGCAGCAAGCTCAAGCCGGGAAGTGTCGAACGCGCGGTCAGCCTGTCGCACGACAAGTACTGCTCGGCGTCGATCATGCTGGCCAAGACCGCCGAGATCACCCACTCGTTCGACATCGTCGACGTCAATTCATCGACGTCGGCTGGGTCCGGGGTCTGACCCCACCGGATCAGACCCCGGTTGAGCTGCGAACTATTTAGATGTAGTACGCGGTGGTAGTCATGACTTTCGCCATTACCGTCATCGCCGCGCGCGCCGGCGCCGGCACCTCGATCGCGCCGAGCGCCTGGGCTGCGGCGCCATGCGCGGCCTCGTCAACGCGCATCTGCTCGACGATGGCGCGCGACTTGCTGTCTTGCGCCGGCAGCGACACCAGGTGGCTGTCGAGGTGCGCTTCGACCTGGCGCTCCGTTTCCACCACGAAGCCCAAGCTGCGGGCGTCGCCCAAGAGGGCCGCCACGGTCCCCATCGCGTAGGCGCCGGCATACCACAATGGATTGAGCATGCTCGGCTGCGAGCCCAGTTCGGCGAGCCGCTGCGCCGTCCACGCCAGGTGATCTTCCTCTTCGCGGCCGGCCTGCTCGAATTGCGCGCGCATGGCCTCGGTCTTGGCAAAGCGTCCCTGTGCATCGTACAGCGCCTGCGCGCAGACCTCGCCGACGTGGTTCACCCGCATCAGGCCGGCGCTGCGGCGCTGGTCGGCCGCTTCGAGGTTGGCGTCGGGCGCGTGGGCGCCAGGATTGGGCCGCGTCGCTGTGGCCACGCCCGCAATGACGCGCAGCGCCTTGTCGAAGCCGACGATCAGGTTGTCGAGGGGATTGCGGGAAGAATTGGCGGCCATGGTATGTGTGCGAAAAGCAAGTAAATAGGTATTATAGAGTGCCGGACGCGGCCGGGTCGCCGCGCTGGACGGCCGGGTTCTCCGCTGGCTTTGCCGACGCCTTCTGGCGCTCGATCCAGTCCAGCACCGGGCCGCCGATGTCGAGCTTGGAAATGTCCTTCGCCACGCCAAGGTTGAGAGACAGCAAAAAGCCGATGGTGTCGACCGGAACTTCCGGGCAATGCTCGGCGAACACGCCGACGAAGCGCGGCGAATCGACTACCGCGACCACTTTCTCGCCGCTCATGAACTGCAGCGCGCTGGCAATGCTGTGGCCGCCGCCGAGCGACTGGTAGATGAAACGGTTGTAGTCGCGGTCGACCTGCTTGAAATCGATGGTGTCGGACGTCATCAGGCCGGCCAGGTAATACAGCCCCAGCGCAACACGGAACCACGCCACCGACTCCTCCCGGTTGCGCGCGGCGCGTGCCACCGCCAGCACCTTCTCTTGAATCACAGTGTCCATGCGGACATTATCCACATTTCCGGCGCCGCCGGCGACGATTCTGCGCGCCGGATTAAACCAGCACGCCGTTTTCGCTGTCCAAGCCAGAGCATCGACTTCACGCGAGGACGCCATGGACCAGACACTTCCCCCCAATCCGCGCCGCCATTTCCTCGGCGTCGTCACCAGCGCCGTGGGCACCGTCGGCCTGGTCGCCGTTGCCATCCCGTTTGTCACGACGATGACGCCGAGCGAGCGCGCGCGCGCCGCCGGCGGCCCGGTCGACGTTCCGCTCGCCAGCGTGCCGCCGGGCACCATCGCCACCGTCGAATGGCGCGGGCGCCCGGTCTGGATTCTGCACCGCACCCCGGCCATGCTTGCCGCCCTTGGCGGCCACGACGCCGAGCTGGTCGATCCCGCCTCGCAGCAAGACCAGCAGCCGTTTTATGCGCGCAATGCCACGCGCGCGACGCGGCCGGAGTTTTTCATCGCCACCGCCGTGTGCACCCACCTCGGCTGCATTCCCGCGTTCCGCCCGGAAGTGGCGCCGCCCGACCTCGGCCCGCGATGGCCCGGCGGCTTCTTCTGCCCTTGCCACGGCTCGACCTTCGACCTGGCCGGGCGCGTGTTCCGCAACGTGCCGGCGCCGCGCAACCTCGAAATTCCGCCGTACAGCTTCGCCGGCGACAGCGTCGTCGTCGGCGTTGAACCACTCGAAGCGAACACCTGACGTCAATACGTGAGCACGCCGCGTCACGCCAACCGGGCGCAAACGGCGCCACTGGCGTAGCATCGCGGGCGCGGCACGACTGCGCCCCGCTTCGCCAAATATGCAATCTGGGCCAGCCAAAGCGCCGACTGTCGCATGAGCCGCCCGGTACGGCATAAATTTTATACAATGCAATTATCGCGAAGGTGCGCCTGTCGGCTCACCTGGTACGCTCGCGCTCGCATCAAGATCAGGATCAGGAGTCAGTATGGAGTTACGCATCCGCAATTTGTCCAAGACCTACGCCAATGGCGTCGTGGCGCTGGACAAGGTCACCCTCACCATCCCGGCGGGGATGTTCGGCCTGCTCGGCCCGAACGGTGCCGGCAAGTCGACCTTGATGCGGACCCTGGCCACCTTGCAGGAGTGCGATTCCGGCTCGGTGTTCTTCGGCGACCTCGACGTGCTCGACGAAAAGGACGACATCCGCCGCCTGCTCGGCTACCTGCCGCAAGACTTCGGCGTCTATCCGAAAGTGACCGCTTACGAACTGCTCGACCATTTCGCCGTCCTCAAGGGCCTGGTGCACAAGGCGCGCCGGCGCGAGGTCGTCGACGGCCTGTTGCAACAAACCAACCTGTTCGAAGTGCGCCACCAGCGCCTCGGCGGCTTTTCCGGCGGCATGCGCCAGCGGTTTGGGATCGCTCAGGCGTTATTGGGCGATCCCAGGCTGATCATCGTCGACGAGCCGACCGCCGGCCTCGACCCGCAGGAGCGGGTCCGGTTTCACAATTTGCTGTCCGACATCGGCGACGACAAGACGGTGCTGCTGTCGACCCACATCGTGTCAGATGTCGCCGACTTGTGCGCCAACATGGCGATCATCAACAAGGGCCACGTGCTGCTGTGCGGCGAGCCGCAAAAGCTGATCGACGACATCGACGGCAAGATCTGGGCGCGCTTCGTCGCCAAGCATGAACTGGCCGCGTTCCAGCAACGCCACGCGGTGATCTCGACGCGCCTGCTGACCGGCCGCACGCTGATCCACGTCTACGCCGAGCGCGACCCGGGCGACGGCTTCGAGCCGGCCGTCGGCGACCTCGAGGATGTCTACTTCGCCACCATTGCCGGGCGCCATTTGGCCGCCAGCAACTGCTAGGGCCGCCCATGCTGGCAATTGCACTATTCGAAGCGCGCCAGCGGCTCAAGCTGCTGTCGACCTGGATCTACTTCGCCATGTTCCTGGCGCTGGCGATGCTGTGGATGGCGGCCGCCGGCGGCGCCTTCAAGGACGCTAACGTCTCGTTCGGCAGCAAGGTGTTCATCAATGCGCCGCGCTCGATCGAGCTGACCGTCGCCTTCCTCGGCTGCCTCGGCGTCATCGTCGTGGCCGCCATGATGGGCCGCTCGGTGCAGCAGGACTTCGAATACGACATGCACCATTTCTTCTTCAGTGCGCCGATCCGCAAGTACCAGTATGTGTTCGGCCGCTTCCTCGGCGCCTACCTGACGTTGGCGGTGGTGTTTTCCAGCATCGTGCTGGGCGCCTGGCTCGGCATCTACATTCCCGGCGTCGAGCCCGACCGGCTGGGCCCGACCGTGGCGTCGATGTACCTGCGCCCTTACCTGTTCACGCTGCTGCCGAACCTGTTCATCTTCGGCGCCTTGTTCTTCGTGCTCGCCGCGCTGACCCGGCGCATGCTGCCGGTCTACGTCGCCAGCGTGGTGATGATGATCGGCTACATCGTCGCGCCCCAGCTCGCGCGCGACCTCGACTACAAGACGCTGGCCGCGCTGATGGACCCGTTCGGCACCACCGCGCTGATCCGCATGACCGAATACTGGACCACGGCCGAGCGCAACACCCGCGCCATCGAATTCGACAGCGTCTACCTGATCAACCGCCTGGTCTGGTCCGGCTTCGCGCTGGCGGTGCTGCTGCTGGGCTACTGGCGCTTCCACTTTGTCGGCACGCTCGACAGCCGCGCCGCCAACCGTCCTGAAGGCGAGACCGCGCAGGTCTTGTCGAGCACGGCGGTCAGCACCCGCGAGCCGCCCGATTTCGCCGGCCGCAGCATGGCCTTGCTGCTGCTGCGCTCGATATGGCTGAACCTGCGCGAGTCGCTCAAGAACATCTACTTCGTCGTCATCGCGCTGGCCGGCGTGCTGGCGCTGTTTGCCGGTTCGCTCAGCCTCGGCTCGCTGTACGGCACCAATACCTACCCGGTCACCTACCAGGTGCTCGAACTGATCGGCGAGACGTATCCGCTGTTCATGCTGATCGTGACAACCTTCTACGCGGGCGAACTGATCTGGCGAGAGCGCGAGGCGCGCGTTGCCCAGATGCTCGACGCGATGCCGGTGCCGGGCTGGCTACCGCTGGTGGCCAAGACGCTCAGCCTGATTGCGCTGCAGGCGGTGATGCTGCTGCTGGCGATGGTGTGCGGCATGCTGATCCAGATGTTCAAGGGCTATTTCGCGCTGGAACCGGGCCTGTACCTGCAGACGCTGTTTTTGATCAAGCTGCCGCAGTACGCGCTGGTGGCGGTACTGGCAATCGCGCTGCAGGTGCTGATCAACCAGAAATTTCTCGCCTACTTCGCGATGGGGCTGTACTTCATTGCAACCGTGATGGCCGGCACGCTTGGCTTCGACCATCCGATGATCGTCTACGGCGAGTCGCCGTCGTTCCTGTATTCGGCCATGAATGGCTGGGGCCACTACCTGCCGCGCGAACGCTGGTTCATGCTGTATTGGTCGGGCGCCGCGCTGATGCTGATGGCGCTGGCGCATTTGTTCTGGCCGCGCGGCTACAACGCCGAACTCGGCAGCCGCCTGCAACTGGCGCGCCACAACCTGAGCGTGCCGGCGCTGGCGACCTTCGTGCTCGGCCTGGCCATCTTCGGCGGCGCCGGCGGCGTGCTGTATTACAACCTGCACGTTGCCAACGACTACCAGACTTTGTCGCAGAAGGACAAGGCGCGCGCCGAATACGAGAAGCGCTACAAGCGCTTCGCCGCGCTGGCGCAGCCGCGCGTGACCGACGTCAGCTTGCAGGTCGACATCGTGCCGGAACGGCGCAGCTTGCGCGTGAAAGGCGTGTACCAGCTGGAAAACCGCAGCGCCGTGCCGATCGTCGAAATTTTCCTGCACCAGCGCCCCGAGAGCACCGTCAAGCTGAACATGGGCAGCGACGCCCGCCTGCTGCTGGCCGACAAGACGCGCGGCTTCTACGCCTACCGCCTGCAAAGCGCGCTGCAGCCAGGCCAGCGCATGGCACTCGCGTTCGACGTCGCCCAGGAACCGAACGGCATTCTGGGCATCGGCATGGACACGCCGGTGCTCGCCAACGGCACGTTCTTTAACAACGACGCCTTGCCGCGCATCGGCTACCAGGCCAGCATCGAACTGCGCGACCCGCGCGACCGCAAGCGCCAAGGCCTGAAGCCGCGCAAGAACTTGCCGGCCGCGGCAGACCCGGCGGGCGCGGCCAACAATTACGTTGCGAGCGATGCCGACTGGATCAATTTCGACGCCGTCGTCAGCACCAGCCCCGACCAGATCGCGATCGCCCCAGGCACCCTGGAGAAGGAATGGATCGACAAGGGCCGCCGCTATTTCCACTACAAGATGGACCAGCCGATCCTCAATTTCTATGCGTTCCAGTCGGCCCGCTACGAAGTGCGTCACGAGCGCTGGCAGGACGTGACGATCGACGTGTATTACCATCCGGGCCACGACTTCAACCTCGACCGCATCGTCGGCGGCGTGCGCGCCGCGCTCGATTACGGCGCGTCCAACTTCAGCCCGTACCAGCACAAGGTGCTGCGCATCGTCGAGTTCCCGCGCTACGGCCAGTTCGCGCAATCGTTCCCGAACACCATCCCGTTTTCGGAAAGCGTCGGCTTCATCGCCCGCGTTGACGACAACAACCCGAAGGACATCGACTACCCGTTTTACGTCACCGCGCACGAAGTGGCGCACCAGTGGTGGGGCCACCAGTTGGTAGGCGCCAACACCCGCGGCAGCACCGTGCTGAGCGAGACGCTGGCCGAGTACACCGCCCTGATGGTGATGAAGAAGGCGGTCGGCCCGGCCAAGATGCGGCGCTTCCTGCGCTACAACCTCGACCAGTACCTGCGCGGGCGCGCGATGGACAACCAGCGCGAGCAGTCGCTGGTGATGAACGAGGACCAGCGCTACATCCATTACCGCAAGGGCAGCCTGGCGATGTACCTGCTGCAGGACCTGGTCGGCGCCGACAAGATCAACGGCGTGCTGCACGAGCTGCTGGTGCGCAACGCCTTCCACGGCGCGCCGTATCCGAACGTGACGATGCTGACCACGGCGTTGCGCGCCGTCACCCCGCCCGAGCTTGCTTACCTGATCGACGACCTGTTCGAATCGGTGGTGCTGTACGAGAACCGCGCCACCCTGGCGACGGCGAAGAAGCGCGCCGACGGCCGCTACGACGTGACCTTGACCGCCACCGCCGGCAAGGTCCGGGTCGGCGCCGCCGGCGACGAGAAAGATGCCGCGCTGAAGGACATGGTCGAATTCGGCGTCGACGACAAGGACGGCAATCCCTTGCTGCGCGAGCGCCGCCTGGTCGAGGGCAAGCACTTGACGGTGACGATGGTGGTCGCTGGACGGCCTGCCAGGGCCGGCATCGACCCCGATAATAAATTAATTGATCGGAAGCCCACAGACAACCTGATTGACGTGGAAATGCGTTAGACTTAGGAAAGAAGTAAAAAACAAAAAATACTCAGGGAGTTAGCCATGTCCACAGTTGTTGCCGAAATTGCCGGCAAAATTCAGCTTTTGAGCAGTGCGGAGAAGAACGACCTGCTGCGCTTACTGCTGCTTGACATCGAGGGTGCGGACGATGCGGACGCCGACGAAGCCTGGCGCAACGAGATCGTGCACCGGGTCAAGGCCATTCGCAACGGCGAAGCCGCGATCCGCGCGCTGCAGGAAGAATGGCAAGAGTAAGAGCTTAACGGCGCCACCATTGCGCCGGTAACATAAAAAAACCGCGTCCTGCAAAGGCACGCGGTTTTTTTTATTGCGATAAGCACAAGCAACCTTGTTCGACGAAATGCAATCCCCGCTTGCGCGCGGATGACATGCCGAAGGGTCGCTGGTCGGCGGTTACTTCTTGGCGGCGACGGCGCGCTTGGCCGGCGCCTTCTTCGCTGCAGGTTTCTTCGCCGCAGCTTTCGCGGCGGGCGCCTTCTTGGCCGCCGCTTTCTTCGCCGCCGGCTTGACCACGCCAGTCTGTTCCGCGTCTTCCGCCGCGTCCGGCACAGCCGCGGCTTTGCCTTTCGCAGGCGCCTTGGCTTTGCGCGGCTCAAATTCGAAGCTGATCTTGCCGTCCTTGCCCTTCACCAGGAAGGCCTTGAACGGACGGCGCGTACGCTGCGACACGAAGCCAGGCAGCAAGTCGGTCTTGCCCTCGTTGAGCAACTTGGCCATCTGCTCCGGCAAGATTTCCTGCTGCAAGATGATGCGGCCACTGCGGAAGTCGCACGTCTTCGGCTTGGCAACGCTGTGCTCGCACACGTACGCCAGGCCCATTTCGAACACGCCGGCATTGCACTTCGGGCACGGACCTAACGCCGTCTGGCCGGTGAAATCGACGCCCTCGCCGTTTTCGCCTTCTTCGTCGTTCTGGCCGAAATCGAACTCGAGCTTGAAGTTGTCGATGTCCTCGTCGCGCACGATGCGCAAGATGGCCGCGAACGGCCGCCCCATCTTCGAGCGGAAGCCCTGCATCGGACCGATCGTGCGGTTCTTCAGCAACTCTTCAACTTCGGCAATTTCGAACTGGCGGCTGCCCGGCGTCTTGCTCATGTTAAATTCGCACTTGGTGCAGGCGAAACGGCGGTAGTTTTCCTTGACCACGCCGCCGCAATTCGGGCAAGGCGTCGTCAACGTCGTGTAGTCGCCTGGGATCGTGTCGTTGTTGTATTCCTTGGCGCGCTTGACGATGATCTGCGTCATCTGGGCAATTTCGCGCATGAATTCTTCGCGTGAGATTTTGCCCTTCTCCATTTGCGACAGCTTGTATTCCCACTCGCCGGTCAGTTCCGGCGCGGTCAGTTCATTGACGCCGAGCCCGCGCAGCAGGGTCATCAGTTGCGCCGCCTTGGCCGTCGGCATCAGTTCGCGCCCTTCGCGCAGCAGGTAGCGCTCGCCGAGCAGGCCCTCGATGATCGCGGCGCGCGTTGCCGGCGTGCCCAGGCCCTTGCCGGCCATCGCATCGCGCAGCTCGTCGTCGTCGATCAGCTTGCCGGCGCCTTCCATTGCCGACAGCAGCGTTGCCTCCGTGTAGCGCGCCGGCGGCTTGGTGACCAGGCCGTTGGCGGTAACTTTTTCGGTCAGCACTTTCTCGCCCTTGGCGACCGGCACCAGGTTGCCGCCGGTGCTGTCGTCCTTGTCGGCGTCGGTCGACGCTTCCTTGCCGTAGATCGCCAGCCAGCCCGGATTGGTCATGACCTTGCCTTCAGTCTTGAACTGATGGCCCGACACTTCGGTGTAGCGGGTGGTGACCTGGAACTCGGCCGGCGGGAAAAACACCGCCATGAAGCGGCGCGTCACCAGGTCGTACAGCTTCTGTTCCGGCTCCGACAGGTTCTTCGGCGCCACGTTGGTCGGAATGATCGCGAAGTGGTCCGAGATCTTGGTGTTGTCGAAAATGCGCTTGTTCGGCTTGACCCAGCCCTTGTCGCTGATCTGCTTGGCGAACTGGTGGTAGTTGTTGTTCTCCGCCAGCACGCCCATCGTTTCCTTGACGGTGGCGATGTAGTCTTCCGGCAGGTGGCGCGAATCGGTACGAGGGTACGTCAGCACCTTGTGCTTTTCGTACAGCGCCTGGGCCAGGCCGAGCGTGTTCTTGGCCGAAAAGCCAAAGCGGCCGTTCGCCTCGCGCTGCAGGCTGGTCAGGTCGAACAGCGCCGGCGCCATCGAGGTCGTCGGCTTGCTTTCTTCGGTGACATTGCCCTGGCGGCCCTTGCAAGCCATCGCGATGGTGTCGGCGGCGACCTTGCTCCACAGGCGCTCCGGGCGCTTCTCCGGGTCGTTCTCGTCCTTTTTAAACGACTGGTCGAGCCAGCGGCCTTCGTAGATGCCGGCCGCGCAGACGAACTCGGCGCGCACTTCCCAGTAATCGCGCGAGATGAATTTCTTGATCTTTTCTTCGCGCTCGGCAACGATCGACAAGGTCGGCGTCTGCACGCGGCCGACCGTGGTCAGGTAGAAGCCACCCTCTTTCGAGTTGAACGCCGTCATCGCGCGGGTGCCGTTGATGCCGATCAGCCAGTCCGCTTCCGAGCGGCAACGCGCGGCATCGGCCAGCGGCAGCATCTCTTCGTCGCTGCGCAGCTTGGTGAAGCCTTCGCGAATCGCATTCGCCGTCATCGACTGCAGCCACAGCCGCTTGACCGGCTGCTTGGCCTTGGCGTTTTGCTGGATCAGGCGAAAGATCAGCTCACCCTCGCGCCCGGCATCGCAGGCGTTGATCAGGGCGGAGACGTCCTTGCGCTTGATCAGTCTGTTCAGCACCTTCAGGCGCGCCTCGGTCTTGGCGATCGGATTGAGTGCGAAGTAAGGCGGAATCATCGGCAGGTGGGCGAAGCTCCATTTGCCGCGCTTGACGTCGTGCTCTTCCGGCACGGCGATTTCGAGCAGGTGGCCGACCGCCGACGACAGCACGTACTGGTCGGATTCGAAGTACTCATCGTGCTTGGTGAAGCCGCCCAGCGTCTTGGCGATATCGTTCGCGACAGAGGGCTTCTCGGCGATGATGAGGGTTTTTGTCATTTGGTTTTGGCGTACTTATAAAGTGGTTCGGCAGGCGCATGATACATGGCTTGGCCGAAGGGGATGCAATTGCAATCCTGATATCTATCCGGAAACAATGAAAATGTGCGGCCAATGATAAGCGTGTTGCGATGAAATTCGCAAGGGGCCTCTGCTTGATTCCCCCACCGACCTAATATCCGTCGTTCCCGCGAAGGCGGAATCCATGCTAAGTATGCGGAATAGTTGCTGGTACGGGGAATGCGGTCTCCGCAGGGGTTCCCGCCTACGCGGGAAGTCGTTTCTGCCAGTGGCAGGAACGACGTTGATGGTGACGAGTGCTTCGGGGGGCGCCGTGGCGCGGCAATATTAGTGCAGCAGGCGCGGCGTCTGCTCGTCGTCGGAGCCGAACAGGTCGTCGAACATCAGCGCGTCCGGCTCCTTGCCCTGGCTCCACAGCAGCATCAGCACGATGATCTTCAGCTTGCCCAGGCTGACGGGCGACTCGCCCAGCGCCAGCGCGCGCTCGATGACGATTTCACGCTGCAGCGCGCTGAGCACCTTGGCGCTCTCGAGAAAGGAGATGAAGCCGACCGCACCACTGCCGAGGACGTCGAGTTCCTGCGCGACATAAAAACGCGTGCCGGTCGAGGCCACCACGTCGCCATGCTCGGCGCCGGCCATTTCGGTCAGGTCGGTCAGCCACACCAGTGCCTCGGAAATTTCGACATCGTCAAAACCGACCGCCGACAGCTTGCGTGCCAACGCTTCCGGCTCGGGACAGGCGTCCGGACGGTAGTAGGTTTCGTAGAGGTAGACAAGGATATCGAACATGGCTCTACTCTATCAGTTAAGTCCGCTGGGGCCAAGTACCGCACATACCGGGTCAACGTTTGATGCGGTGAAACAATCCACCCGGCGAACGCTCGACCTCGCCGGCCAGCTTCAGCTCGATCAAGACAAGGCTGAGTTGCCCGGGCGCGGTGGTGCAGGTAGACCTGGATCAACAAATCATGACCGGCCGCAAGGTGAAATATTGACCAAACGATAATGTAAGTTGGTCTTTTGACACTTGAAAGGTCTGACCGTGAAAACGTCCCGTTCCACATTAATCATGGCCGCGCTGTGCGCCAGCCTCTGCACACCGGCCCGCGCCGCTCCTCCCACCAAAAGCGTCACGTTGACAGCGCCCCCAGCGCCGGTCGCCATCAACAGTAAGCCGGCGCCCATAGTGACAACTCCCGCCAAGAAAAGTATGCCTGCGGCGGCGAGGGTGCTGCGTCTGCCAAGCCAGGCGGGCAAGGTCAGCCAGGTGATTCCAACCAGCCTAGTTGCCAAATCCCCAAGCTGGATCGCCAAGGGGGATAAATACTACAGCCTGTGCTCCCCTAGCCGCCACATGGTCGCCTGCGCGCCGATCGCACCTGTCGCCTTGATGAAGGACATCGAGGTCGGCGCGCGTCGAGGCCAAAGGGCGAGCCTTTCCTTACCTTCAAGATCACGCCGGGCGTGAAGGTAGAGCCCAAGCGCATCCGCTACCTTGTCGCCCACTTCCTCGCGCGCACGCGAAAGCAGGTGAAACACTTCAACCGAATGGAGGTGTCGTATGCGCCGCGGCCAGGTCAAACCTCGGTGCGCGTTGGCGCCACCGCCAATCTGGTTGACGCCGGCAGCGGCGGTGGCGGCGGCATCGCTTGCAGCTACGACGACGAAGGCAGCTACGATTGCGTCGGCGGCAGCTACGAGAGCGGCGGAGGTGACGGTGGCGGTGGGACCGACGATCCGATCCCGGCCACCCCTGCGACCAACGATTGCCAGTTCAACTGCGAATACCCGCCCGGGAACGACAATGGCGATGGTGACCCGTGCCTCAACTCCGCCGGCCAAAACATCTGTCAGGTGGTCGTCATCACAGGCCAGCGTCCAGAGCAGCAGGAAGAAACCGAAACAGTCGGCTGCCGGCCGATCAACGCGCGGACAATTGAATGTAGCGGCCGAGGCGGCCTGCCGGTGATCGGTGGCGAACCGCAGCAGCTACCAGGCCGCACGCCATGGTTCCCGCAAGCGATGTGCAATATTGCCTCGATCTTCTGTTCGGCGGGGCAAATCCCACAAGAAGACTGGGACAGGGGCAATGACTTCTCCTTGTCGGGAAAAACGCTTGAACAGATCGCAGAACTGTGCAACAAGCAATACGAGAATGACTTCGACACGTGCAAGGCAATGCGCGGCTCATTCAATGATTCGCGCAGCTACGACAATTGCTTCCGGAAAGCAGCTGCCCGCAACACTGCCTGCCTCAAAACAGCGCGGGAAGTGACGGACAATGGAGCACATGTCGCACCGTAGCACATCCACGAAACACGCCAGCGGCCTCGCTGGCGCCACAGACTAGCACGGAGAGCAACCATGAAAGAACCGAAACTTCATCTCGGATTAAACGTCAACGACGGACGCGTTTCACTGACCATGAATCGCAACGACGGCGGCGGCAGGCCCACTTGGGTCAACTGGGACTTGCGCGACGTCGAGTCAGGCGGCTACCTTGCGTTTTGCCAGCGGATCGGCGACATCGCGCTGCGCATGCTCGCCACTGCCCACCCGGCCGAATTCGCCCAACACCCGCTGCTTGTGCCGCCAGAGAACGCGGCGGACGACCCCTACAGCGTCGTCACGTCGCTGATCCACCGCTCGCTCAGGCAGAAGACCACCGCCTACGTCGCTGCGATCGACGCTATTTTTATCGGTGACGCTGACGAACTGGACAAAACTGACCTGATCGACCACTGGCGCGAGGTGCGCGCCGAACTGATCGCCAGCTACGGACCAAAGCAACTGTAGCACCTACGCCGACGCACCCTTGGCCTGTGGGTAGTGCATCTACACAGGCCGACGCAAATTTTTGCGGCGCTATAAAGACAAGTCGACAGTAGTCCTGAGGTATCGGCGTATTGGGGTATTGGCGTATTGGGGTATTGGCGTATTGGGGTATGGGGTGCCCGGGCCTGAGGAACGGAACTTGGGGCGGTCAAACCGGGCTGGAGGAAATCACCCATCTGGTGTAGATCCTTGTCCGACGATCCGTCAACGAGCAGACCAGCGACTAAGTGCCGGTCCTGGACGCCATCTGCCGGGCATCGTCATTTCACCACATGGAGCAGACATGATACTCGCGCCCAAAATCACCATTTCCCTCGCCGACAGCGAAGACGGCGACCGACATTCCCTGCTAGTGCGACGTGACGACGCCAAAGTTCAACGCAGCCTGCACCACGATCTCGGTCACGTCGAACGCCAAGGCTTCCATGCGTTGTGCCAAGCAGTCGGCTACAGCGCGATTATACGCTTGCGCGCGCCCACCCCGATGTGTTCAACAAATACCCGCTGCTGCTGCCACCGCCACTGCCGCATAAGGGGCCGCATGAAGTGGCGGATTTGCTGCTATACCGCGCAGGCAAAGAAGAAACCGGCGACTACACGCACGCGCTCGACGCCCTGTTTCGGCGCTATCCCGAAGAACTGGCCGGGCTGGCTGACTCTTGGGCGATGCTGCGCTCAACATTGCCTCCTGCCACGGAGTAGTCGCGCCGGCGAGGGTGCTGCGTCTGCCAAGCCAGGCGGGCAAGGTCAGCCAGGATATCGAACATGACTCTACCCGGGCTCAACGTTCGATGCGCTGGAACAATCCTCCCGGCAATCGCTCGACGTGGCCGGCCAGCTCCAGCTCCAGCAACACCAGGCTGAGCTGTCCGGGCGCGGTGGCGCAGTGCACCGCCAGCGCGTCCGGTTCGGCCGGCTCGTAGCCCATGGCGTCGAGCACCGCCTGGCCGGCGCGCGACGTGGCAGCCGCCGGCGCGGCGATCGCCATCGTCGCCAGCGGCGACATGCGCAGCTCTTCGAGCACGTCGGCGGCCGACTCGACCAGCTTGGCGCCCTCCTTGATCAGCTTGTGGCAGCCCTTCGACAGCGACGAATGGATCGAGCCGGGAATGGCGAACACGTCGCGGCCCTGGGCGGCGGCGACCTGCGCCGTGATCAGCGAGCCGGACCTGGCGGCCGCCTCGACCACCAGCACGCCGGCCGCCAGGCCGCTGATGATGCGGTTGCGGCGCGGGAAGTTGGCCGACAGCGGCGGCGTGCCGAGCGCGTATTCGCTGACGATGCAGCCTTCCTCGGCGATGCGGTGCGCCAGCGCGTGGTTGCGCGCCGGATAGACGGTATCGACGCCGGTGCCGATCACCGCCACCGTCGAACTCGGGCCGGCCAGCGCGCCCAGGTGGGCGCAGGCGTCGATCCCCAGCGCCAGCCCCGAGACGATGGTCAGGCCCGCGCAGCTGAGCGCCTGGGCGAATACTTCGGCATTGGTGCGGCCCTGCAAGCTGGCGTTGCGGCTGCCGACAATGGCCAGCATCGGCGCGGCCAGCAGCTCCGGCCAGCCCTTTAAATACAGCAGCGCCGGCGGATCGGGAATGTTGGCCAGCGCCGGCGGATAGGCGGCGTCGTGCACCGTCAGCAAGTGGTTGCCCGACTGCGCCAGCCAGTTCATCGTCAGGTCGACCTGGCGCAAGATGGCGGGCGCGGCCGGCTCGCTGAGCGCGCGCGCCAACGGCGCCGGCACGTGGTCGCAGAGCGCGCGGTAGCCGGCGTCGAAGATGCGCTGCGGGGAAGCGAACTCGGCAAGAAGCTTGCGGACCGTCGCGCCCCCGACGCCCGGCGTTTGTTCCAGGCGGATCCAGTCGGCCAGTAGCGCGGCCGGGGCGGGTGGGCGAAGGTCCGTGTCTCGCACGGCGATATTACTCCGGTGATTTGGCGACGTCGCCGACTTCCACCGGCTTCGTCACTTGCATGATCAGGCCATACGACACCTGCTTGAACACGCGGAAAATGAACAGGGTCCCGATCTGTTCGTCGGGCAGCTTGATCATCGTTTTTCCCAGGCCCAGAATACCCTTGTTGCCGCCCGGGTCAGCGACAGTCTGTCCAAAATGATAAAGCTGCAGCACGGCGCCGACATCGAGTCCGTCAACTGAACCGCGATTGATGCTGACCACCTGGTTCTGCCCGGCGTACGTCACGCCCGAGTAGATCGACAGCACGCGCGCGCTGGTCTGGCGCTCCGGCTGGTGCGGCACGTAGTTGCGGATCGGCGTCGGCGGCGCCGGTATCAAGCGGTCGCCCACCCCCATCTCCTGCTTGGCGGCCGACACCGTAAACGTATGCACGTCCTCGCCCGCCTTGGCTTCCTGCTGCAGCTTGACCGTGCCCAGGTAGACCGCCTCGTAGGCCAGCAGGCGCCCCGTGTCCGGATCCTTCAGCTCGTTGCCCGGCCTGAACACCTGGAACGAACTGCCGCCGTTGAGGCGGCCGCGCACGTACAGCTTGTCGTCCTTGCCGAGGTAGACGTGGCCCTCTTCCAGCGCGGCGATGCGCGGCGCGTCTTTGAGCTCGTCTTTTTCGACGATCAGCGGCATCGACAGGAAAGGGTCGATCACGCTGGCCGAAATCGAGCGCACCGCGTCCACGCCGAGTCCCTCGGTGCGAATCTGCGGCGACAGCCGGGTGGTGCCGTTGATGCCGTCGGCGTTGTCGATTGCGCCCGGGCGCGTCAGGCTCAGGCGCCGGTTGGCGCGGTCGAAGTAGACGATCTGGCCCGGATAGATCCAGTGCGGATTGCGGATCTCGTCGCGGTTCATGCCCCACACCTGCGGCCAGCACCATGGGTGCTCGAGGAACTTGCCGGAGATGTCCCACAGGGTGTCGCCGCGCACCACCAGGTGCTGGTCGGGCGCGTTCGGCCGGAACTCGCAAGTGGCGGCCTGGACAGGACCGGCCAGGGCGCACGCAAAAAGCGCCCCGACTGCAATGCGCGTGCCGACTGTGCTAAAATTTTTCATAAGTGTCCGTAAAGTGCGGCCTGAAGTACGCCTGAAAGCGGCATTGCTGGCGCACACATCTCCCGTCCATCACGGCGCGGAAGTCGATGCAAGCCAGCGTCCTCCACCCGCCAGACGGATGAAAAGGTTGCCGAACTGGATCAAATTCTGCACATAAATCCTTGAACTGGCAAGACAAACCACGTCGGGTTACCCCACCCATCTGTTGCGTTTTTGTTGATTTGGGGCATTATTTTACGGACTTGCGTCAAACCCGCGTTTTATCGTTAATCAAATATTACTGAGTTGTCCCTCAATGGCCTTACTGAACATCCTGCGCTACCCCGATCCCCGCCTGCACAAGGTGGCCAAGCCTGTCACCGAATTTGGCGAGCGCCTGCGTACGCTGGTCGACGACATGGCCGAAACCATGTACGACGCGCCCGGCGTGGGCCTGGCCGCCAGCCAGGTCGACGTCCACGAGCAGCTGATCCTGGTCGACACGTCCGACACCAAGGACGACCTGAAGGTATTCATCAATCCCGAGATCACCTGGTCGAGCGATGAGAAGCAGGTCTACGACGAAGGCTGCCTGTCGGTGCCTGGCATCTACGACGGCGTCGAACGGCCGTCGCGCGTCAAGGTGCGCGCGCTCGGCCTCGACGGCAAGCCGTTCGAGCTCGAAGCCGACGGCCTGCTGGCCGTGTGCATCCAGCACGAGATGGACCACCTGCTCGGCAAGGTGTTCGTCGAATACCTGTCGCCGCTCAAGCGCAACCGCATCAAGGCCAAGATGGTCAAGGAAGTGCGCGGACTCGAGCGCGACGCGGCGCTGAAGGCCGCCGGCCGCCGCTACTGACCTGTGCTGTTTCGAAGGAATCGATGAAAGTCATATTTGCCGGCACGCCGGAATTCGCAGCGCTCGCGTTGGCCAGCCTGCACGCGGCCGGATTCGACATTCCACTCGTGCTGACCCAGCCCGACCGCCCCGCCGGCCGCGGCCTGCAGCTGCATGCGTCAGCCGTCAAGGAGTATGCGCTGGCGCACGGCATCGAAGTGCTGCAGCCGCTGTCGCTGCGGATCGACAGTGCCGATCCGGTGCGCGCCGAGCAGGCCCGCGCCGCCCATGAACGCCTGCTGGCCACCGATTACGATGTGATGGTGGTGGCCGCCTACGGCCTGATCCTGCCGCGCAGCACGCTCGACATCAAACCCTGCATCAACATCCACGGCTCGCTGTTGCCGCGCTGGCGCGGCGCCGCGCCGATCCACCGCGCGATCGAAGCGGGCGACGAAGAAACCGGCGTCACCATCATGCAGATGGAAGAAGGGCTCGATACCGGCCCGATGTTGATGATCGAGCGCGTCGCCATCGATGCGGCCGACACCACCGCCACGCTGCACGACACCCTCGCCGCCCTGGGCGCTCGGTTGATTGTTGCCACACTGCGCAAGATGGACGCCGGCCCGCTCGAAGCTGTGGTCCAGCCGGAAGTTGGCGTCACCTACGCGGCCAAGATAAGCAAGGAAGAAGCGCGCCTCGACTTCAGCGATTCGGCGCAAGTGTTGGGCCGCAGGATCCGCGCCTTCAACCCGTTTCCTGGCGCGCAGGCGCTGGTGAACGGCGTGACGATCAAGATCTGGGGCGCCGAGGCGATCGGCGCCGACTCGCGCGCGCTACCGGGCCAGGTGCTGGCCGCCGACGCCACCCACGGCATCGTGGTCGCCTGCAAGAGCGGCACCTTGCGCCTGACCGAACTGCAAAAGCCCGGCGGCAAGCGCCTGCCCGCGGCGGAGTTCCTCAAAGGTTTCCCGCTCGCCGAGCAGTGCTTCGACTAATCGTTGGGCGCCAGCGCCGACTACTGCACCTACACCGGGGTCAGTGCCGACATTCGGACACGACCTCGACCCTAACGCCGGGGTCAGTGCCGACAATTGGACACGACCTCGACGCTAGGGGCGCCGCTACAGACGGGCCCGTGTCCGAATGTCGGCACTGACCCCGGGGGTAAAAACAAGCCCGATTAGCGGTTGGCCGCGCCGTCGTCGCGATGGTCGGCCATGTACTGGCGCAGGATCTGGTTGATGCGCGTCTGGTAGCCAGGACCGTTACCCTTGAACCAATCGAGCATGTCGGTATCGAGGCGGATCGTGACAATCTGCTTGAGCGCGACGACGTTGCTCTTCGTCGCCGGTGCCGCTGCGGTCTCGACGGCGCTTGGCGCGTCCCACTCTTGTGCATATTCTTTGTTCATTGACTGTCCATTCTTACATGTGATGAGAGTCAGGCGGCACCCGCGGCAGCCCGGTAAGGTAGGAGTTTGTAACGTCCTTGTAACGACAAGATTGCGGAAAAGTTGCTAATTGTATCGTTATGTAACAACTGTCAAATTGAAACACAATGATACAAACACTGAATGACGATTTGCGCCCAGTGCAACCGGCCTGGCCGTAAACCAAACTAGCCCGATGACGTATAATTTTAGACCGCCCGCCCGCGCCCGCGGATCCGCCGCTTCGCCCATAGAAAGAACCACGATGACCATCGCCGCCAATGCCTCCCAGACCGATATCCAACTGCGCCAGATCCTGGCGCGCCGGATCATGATCCTGGACGGCGCGATGGGCACCATCATCCAGCAGTACAAGCTGGGCGAGCAGGAATACCGCGGCGAGCGCTTCGCCGATTTCGCCGCGCCCGTCGGCAGCGGCGCGCGCGAGCTCTTCGTCAAGGGCAACAACGAACTGCTGACGTTGACGCAGCCGCACATCATCCAGGAAATCCACGAGCGCTACCTCGCCGCCGGCGCCGACCTGCTCGAGACGAACACCTTCGGCGCCACCTCGATCGCCCAGGACGACTACCACATGGGCCACCTGGCCTACGAGATGAACGTCGCCGCCGCCAGGCTGGCGCGCGCCGCCTGCGACAAATTCAGCAGCGCCGACAAGCCGCGCTTCGTCGCCGGTGCGCTCGGGCCGACGCCGAAGACGGCGTCGATTTCGCCCGACGTCAACGACCCGGCCGCGCGCAACGTCAGCTTCGACCAGCTCGTCGCGGCCTACCACGAACAGGTGCGCGGGCTGGTCGACGGCGGCGCCGACGTGCTGCTCGTCGAGACCATCTTCGACACCCTCAACTGCAAGGCCGCGCTGTTTGCCATCGACCTGTATTACGAAGACAATCCGGCCGTGGTGCGCCTGCCGCTGATGATCTCCGGCACCGTCACCGACGCGTCAGGGCGCATCCTGTCCGGCCAGACCGTGCCGGCATTCTGGAACTCGGTGCGCCACGCCAAGCCACTGACCATCGGCCTCAATTGCGCGCTGGGCGCGGCCTTGATGCGCCCTTACGCCGAAGAGCTGGCGCAGATCGCCGACACCTTTGTCTGCATCTACCCGAACGCCGGCCTGCCCAACCCGATGAGCGATACGGGCTTTGACGAACTGCCGGCCGACACCTCGTCGCTGCTGCGCGAATTCGCCGACGCCGGTTTTGTCAACATCGCCGGCGGCTGCTGCGGCACCACGCCCGAGCACATCGCCGCGATTGCCGCCATGCTGGCCGATACCGCGCCGCGCGCGCTGCCGCAGTTGCCCACCGCGCTGCGCCTGTCGGGACTCGAGCCGTTCACGGTCGATGCCGATTCGCTGTTCGTCAACGTCGGCGAGCGCACCAACGTCACCGGCTCGAAGGCGTTCGCCCGCATGATTCTCAACGAGCAGTTCGACGAGGCGCTGTCGGTGGCGCGCCAGCAGGTCGAGAACGGCGCCCAGGTCATCGACATCAACATGGACGAAGCGATGCTCGACTCGGTCGCGGCGATGACGCGCTTTCTCAACCTGATCGCCTCCGAGCCGGACATCTCGCGCGTGCCGATCATGATCGACTCGTCGAAATGGTCGGTGATCGAGGCGGGCCTGAAGTGCGTGCAGGGAAAGGCGATCGTCAACTCGATCTCGATGAAGGAAGGCGAGGAAGAATTCATCCGCCAGGCGCGCTTGTGCCGCCGCTACGGCGCCGCCGTCATCGTCATGGCGTTCGATGAAAAGGGCCAGGCCGACACCTTCGAGCGCAAGACCGAGATCTGCAGGCGCGCCTACGATGTGCTGACGCAGCAAGTGGGCTTTCCGCCCGAGGACATCATCTTCGACCCGAACATCTTCGCCATCGCCACCGGCATCGAAGAGCACAACAACTACGCGGTCGACTTCATCAACGCGACCCGCTGGATCAAGGAAAATCTGCCGCATGCAAGCGTGTCGGGCGGCGTGTCGAACGTCTCGTTCTCGTTCCGCGGCAACGACCCGGCGCGCGAAGCGATCCACACCGTGTTCCTGTATCACGCGATCAAGGCCGGCTTGACGATGGGGATCGTCAACGCCGGCATGATGGGCGTGTACGACGATATCGCGCCGGAGCTGCGTGAGCGCGTCGAGGACGTGGTGCTGAACCGGCGTGACGACGCCACCGAGCGCATGATCGAAATCGCCGGCACGCTCAAGGCCGGCGACAGGCAGGACGCCCAGACGCTCGAGTGGCGCGAAGGAACGGTGCAAAAGCGCCTGTCGCACGCGCTGGTGCACGGCATCACCCAGTGGATCGTTGAAGACACCGAAGAGGCGCGCCAGGAGCTGCTGGCCTCCGGCGGCCGGCCGATTCACGTCATCGAAGGACCGCTGATGGACGGCATGAACGTCGTCGGCGACCTGTTCGGCCAGGGCAAAATGTTCCTGCCGCAGGTGGTCAAGTCGGCGCGCGTGATGAAGCAGGCCGTCGCGCACCTGATTCCGTACATCGAAGAAGAAAAACAGCTCGAGGAAAAGCGCACCGGCATCGTCGCCAAGCCGAAGGGCAAAATCGTCATCGCCACAGTCAAGGGCGACGTCCACGACATCGGCAAGAACATCGTATCGGTTGTCCTGCAATGCAATAACTTTGAAGTGGTGAACATGGGCGTGATGGTGCCCTGCTCCGAGATCCTGGCACGGGCCAAGGTCGAAAACGCCGACATGGTCGGCCTGTCGGGCCTGATCACGCCGTCGCTCGAAGAGATGGCGCATGTGGCGCGCGAAATGCAGCGTGACCCGCACTTCCGCATGCTGAAGATTCCGCTGCTGATCGGCGGCGCCACCACGTCGCGCGCCCACACCGCCGTCAAGATCGCCCACAACTACGACGGCCCGGTGGTGTACGTGCCGGACGCTTCGCGCTCGGTATCGGTGGCGCAGTCGCTGCTCACGCCCGAATCGCGCGACCAGTACATCGACGACATCGCCCAGGACTACGTGCGCATCCGCGAGCAGCACGCCAATAAGAAGGCGCTGCCGATCCTGCCGCTGGCCGCGGCGCGTGCCAACAAGACGGTGGTGCCGTTCGCGCCGGTCAAGCCGAAGTTCATCGGCCGGCGCGTCATCAAGAACGTCGACCTGGCCGCGCTGGTGCAGTACATCGACTGGGGCCCGTTCTTCCAGACCTGGGACCTGGCCGGCCCGTTCCCTGCCATCCTGACCGACCCGGTGGTCGGCGAAGCGGCTTCCAAGGTGTTCGAGGAAGGACAGGCGCTGCTCAAGCGGGTCATCGACGGGCGCTGGCTGACCGCCAATGGCGTCATCGCGCTGCTGCCGGCCAACAGCGTCAACGACGACGACATCGAGGTCTACACCGACGACGCGCGCGGCGACGTCGCGCTGACGTGGTACGGCCTGCGCCAGCAGGGCGTCAAGCCGCTGGTCGACGGCGTGCAGCGGCCGAACCAGTGCCTGGCCGATTTTGTAGCGCCAAAGGCGTCCGCCGTGGCCGACTACATCGGCATGTTCGCGGTCACCGCCGGCCTGGGCATCGAGAAATACGAAAAGCGCTTCGAGGACGCGCACGACGATTATTCGTCGATCCTGCTCAAGTCGCTGGCCGACCGCCTGGCCGAAGCGTTCGCCGAGTACTTGCACGAGCGCGTGCGCACTGACCTGTGGGGCTATGCGGCCGGCGAAAACCTCGGCAGCGCGGAGCTGATCGCCGAATCGTATTCGGGCATCCGGCCGGCGCCAGGCTACCCGGCGTGCCCGGAGCACACCGTCAAGGCCGACATGTGGAAGGTGCTGCAGCCGGAAGAAATCGGCATGACGCTGACCGAGTCGTACGCGATGTTCCCGGGCGCGGCGGTGTCGGGCTTCTACCTGGCGCACCCGGACTCGAAGTATTTCGTCGTCGGTAAAATCGGCGCCGACCAGGTGGCCGACATGGCCAAGCGGCGCGGCGTCGCCACCGAGCAGCTCGAAAGCTGGCTGGCGCCGAACCTGTAAAAACGGCCTGAAACGGCCAGTAGATCAAGCACCGTCGTTCCCGCGCAGGCGGGAACGACATGTGAAGGCTCTGTCTTACGGCCTGCGGCTCACTGGGCCAGCGCCGCAGCGGCGCCGGCGCCTGCCACATCGCGCACGTTCTTCTGCACGGTCACCGCGGCAAACAGGCTCAATACGAACGACATCGCATAGAAGCCTTTCTCGCTGCTGGCCATCGTCGCATTCCACAGGCCGACGGCGACCAGCACCGCCACCGCGATGATCGACACCCAGCACAAGCCGTAATACATGCTCGTCACCGGCGTGCCCTCCATCCGGTCGCGCACCGATTTTTGCAGCGACACCGCGGCGAACAAGCCGTTCATCGGCAGCGTCAGGCAGTAGCCCTTCGCGTTGAGCGCCATGCTGGCATTCCACAGGCCGATCAGGTACATCAGCACGCCGACCATCAAGGCGAGCCAGGAGGCGCCGACGAAGGCGGATGACGGCGATAACCCGCTGCGGTTAGCGCTGGTCGCGCCTGAGTATCACGATGGCGCTACAGCGCGTAGCGCACCACCGAGTCGCTCCACGCGAAGGCGGCCACTTCGAACTGCACCAGTTCGTCGCTGGAGATGGCCAGCTGCTTCAGCGCCGGCATCACCATGTCTTCGGTGCCGTCCATCTGCTCGATCGATTCGGCCAGCCGCAGCAGCTCGCCGAAGAACCCGGTGCGGTGCGTCAGCGCGCCCGACACTTCGTCGCTGACCGGGATCTGGACGACGATCTCGGACATCGGGATGCCGAACAGCGCGTCCATCAGCGACATGATGCCGACCGTGAAAGCGATGTCGGCGACGTTGCGCTGGCTCGGGCGCAGGCGCTTGGCCAGCAGTTCGAGCAGGCGACCGCGCGTGGTGGCGAGCATCAGCAGCGGCGAGGCACTGTGGCCGCGCTGCGCGGGATCGGCGTACAACAAAATCTGCAGCCAGCGCTGCAGCTGGCGCCGGCCCAGCACGATCAGCGCCTGGCTGACCGAGTCGATCTGCTGGCGCATGCCGACGGCCGGCGTGTTCACCAGCCGCAGCAGGTTCAGCGCCAGCGTGACGTCGCGCTTGACCGCGCGCTCGATCTCGATGTTTTCGGCGTCCGACGTCACCAGCTTCATCAGCTCCATGACAGCCAGCTGCGACGGCGTCAGCTTGCGCCCGCTGATCACCACCGGCTGCGCAAAATAAAATCCCTGGAAGTAGTCCAAGCCGAGAGCGCGGCATTCATCATGTTGAACGCTCGATTCGACCCGTTCGGCGATCAGCTTCTTGCCGCCGCGTTGCAGCACCCGCGCCATCCCCAGCAGCTTTGTCGCCGCGATGCCGCGCATGTCGAACTTGACGAAGTCGATCATCGGCAGCAGCCGTTCGACGTTCGGCGTGATGTCGCTCACGCCATTGAGGGCGAAGCGGAACCCATGGCCGGCCAGTTCCGCCATCCGCGCCAGCAGCGGCGAGCTCGCCTCGACCGACTGGTGCACTTCGAGCACCATCTTCTCGCGCGGCAGGAACACGAAGATGTCGCTCATGATGACGGCGGCGTCGACGTTGAGGAAGCCCTGCGCGTCGCCGATCGCCTTGTCGAGGCCGAGCTGGCCGGCGTGGGCGATTACCGCCGCGGTGGCCGACAGCCCGTTATCGAAATCGGCTGCGCCGGCCGGCGCGTTACGAAACAGCAGCTCGTAGCCGAACAGCGCCTGGTTGCGGTCGAGGATGGGCTGGCGCCCCAGGTAGAAATCGCGTACGCCAAAGTCTTTCAGCGCAGCGTGCGGGGCGGTGTCGTTCATCGCTAGGTAGTTCCGGGGACGGGAGAATGTCCGTACTGTACCGCATTCTCTTGCAACAGTGAACTTTTTGTCAATGGCCAGCGCCTTGCCGGCATGACATCACGGCAACGGCGTGCCGTCGACGAACACTTTCATTTCCCCCGGCAGGAATTCGGTCCAGCGCTCGTTGCTCGTCAGCGGCTCGGTGACGATCACCGCCACCCGGTCTTGCGGCGTGGTCACCTGCGAAAAATCGACGCTGACGTCTTCGTCCGACAGCTGCGCGGTGGCGAACGGGTACTCGCGCACGACATAGCACAGCCTGGTCGAGCAGTGAGCGAACAGCGCCGAGCCGTCCGACAGCATCATGTTGAAGGTGCCGTGCGCGGCGATCGACTGCGCCAGCTCGCCGAGCGCGCAGCGCAGCTCGTCCAGCGGCGGCGCGTTGTCGCCAAAGCGGGCGCGCAATTGCTGCAGCAGGTAGCAAAATGCCCGTTCGCTGTCGGTGCTGCCGACCGGGCGGAAGGCGCCACCGAGCACCGGCGCGAACTCCTTCAGGTCGCCGTTATGGGCAAATACCCAGTAACGGCCCCACAGTTCGCGCACGAACGGATGGCAGTTCTCCAGCGCGACCTTGCCCTGCGTGGCCTTGCGGATGTGCGCGATGACATTGCGCGACTTGATCGGGTAACTTTTGATGAGCGCGGCGACGGGCGAGGCAATGGCGGCCTGGTGGTCGACGAACAGGCGCACGCCGGCGCCTTCGAAAAACGCGATGCCCCAGCCGTCATGGTGGGTATCGGTGTGGCCGCCACGCATGGCGAAGCCGGTAAAGCTGAAAACGATGTCCGTGGGGACGTTGCAGTTCATTCCGAGGAGTTGGCACATGGTGGTGAGCTTGGGTCTGGCCCGATGATGGGTCAGACCCAGGTGTGCCAGTATGCCACCAATTAGTGCAGCAGCACCGGCTGGCTCATCAGCGAATCGTAGGAGCCGAGAAAGTCGTCGATCTCCTCCATCGTCGGTTCGCTGGCGATCAGGTTATTGACGTCGCGTCGGAAAGACTGTGCGAGCTTGCCGCCAATAAACGCTTCGCGCCGGCCGGATTTGTCGACGATCTCATAGCCGCCGAAATGCAGCGCCTCGAGGTTGTGGTCGACGCCGAACTCGACGACGCTGTACTGCTCGCTGTTATAAATCATGTTCATGGTGAGTCCTCTCGATCAGACGGTTTTGCAGGCTGACTTGCCGCTGCGCCTCATGCCTGAGGTGGGGCTGGCCGGCTTGAATTCAAGAGTGCAGGTCCGGCGTCAGTTCCAACAGCTGATCGTATGGCGGCTGCCGCAGCCACGATCTCAACTGATCAAGGTGCTCCGTCGTTGCCAGCCCGATATACAGCCGTTCGGGTCGCCGCCGCAGGAGACGATTTAATGTTACACGCAAAACGAGATTGCCGGTGCAGCACAGGCAACCGGGCGCTATGCGCTCGATCAGCAGTGTGGACGATGCGATGAGGATGGTTTGCCCGTCGGGCAAGCCTTCGAGCAGCACCGCGCGGCAGGCGCCGCCGGGTACGTCCGGCGGCAGGTGCGCCGCAATCAAGCGTTCGCGCGCGCCGGCGGTCGCGCCGGTGACCAGGGTGGTGGTGGTGCGCGGCAGTGGAGGGATGCTGCTCACCCCCCCTTTTTGGCCAGCTTGCCCGGCTCGACGCCGAGCTGCTTGAGCTTGCGGTACAGGTGGGTGCGCTCCAGGCCCGTCTTTTCGGCCACCCGCGTCATCGAGCCGCCTTCGCGGCCGAGATGGTGTTCGAAATACATGCGCTCGAAGGCGTCGCGCGCCTCGCGCAGCGGCAGGTCGAACGACAGGTTGTAGCCCTGCGGCTCGCCGTTCGCCGCGGCGCCCATGCGCGGCGCGATCGCCGACGACTGCAGCGACTGCGAGGCGAACATCGCCGACGCGGCCGACACGTTTTCTTCCGGCTGCGGCGCCATCATCGGGCGCGCCGCGGCGACCGGCGCGCGCACCGTTTCCTGTGCCCGCGTCAGGCCCTGCTGCACCGCCTTCAGCAGTTTTTGCAGGGCGATCGGCTTTTCAAGGAAATTGAGCGCGCCGATGCGGGTCGCTTCGACCGCGGTGTCGATCGTCGCGTGGCCCGACATCATGATGACCGGCATCGTCAGCAGGCCATCGCGCTGCCATTCCTTGAGCAAGGTGACGCCGTCGGTGTCGGGCATCCAGATATCGAGCAGCACCAGGTCCGGCGCGCCGGCGGCGCGCGCGTCGCGCGCCTGCTGCGCATTTTCGGCCAGCTGGATCGCGTGGCCTTCATCGCCCAGGATCTCCGAGAGTAGCTCGCGGATGCCCATTTCATCATCAACTACGAGAATGTTTGCCATCTGTGTTTATGCTTTCTCTGATATCACTCGCTGACAAGAGCGTCACGCGCGCCTAACGTCATTGCGTATTCTAAGCGCGATTGTATGGTTGAACCGGCCGTTACGCCAAATTTGCGGCCTCAGGCGCTAACTTTAACAGCAAAATCAGGACCGACGCGCCTGTTCCGTCCTGGCGGTTCTGGATATCGATGCGGCCACCATGTTCATCGACGATTTTCTTGACCATCGGCAGCCCCAGACCGGTGCCGCGCGCCTTCGACGTGACGTACGGTTCGAACGCGCGCGACAGGATGCGCGGGGCAAACCCGGGACCGTTGTCGACGATCGCCAGGCGCACCGCGGTGCCCTCGCCGCCGACCGCGTTCTGGTAGTGGATCGCCTCCGTGGTGACGTCGATGCGCGCAGGCTCCATGCCGTCGGCGCGCTCGGTCATCGCGTCCTGCGCGTTGGCCAGCAGATTGTGGATCACCTGGCGCAGCTGGGTGGCGTCGCCCATCACCGCCGGCAGCGTCGGCGCCAGCGCCGCGTGGATGATGTCGGACTCGTCGCCGGCCAGGTACAGGTCGAGGATCTCGCGGATCAGGCTATTCAGGTCAAGCGGCTGCAGCACCGCCGGCGGCGCCTTGGCGTAATCGCGGAAGTCGTCGACCATGCGCTTCATGGCGTCGACCTGGTTGACGATGGTGCTGGTACTGCGGTTGAGCAGCGCCACGTCTTCCGGCGACAGCTTCGCTTCTAGCTTCATCTGCAGCCGCTCGGCCGACAGCTGGATCGGCGTCAGCGGGTTCTTGATTTCGTGCGCCAGCCGGCGCGCCACCTCGCCCCACGCCACCGAGCGCTGCGCCGAGATGACGTCGGAGATATCGTCGAACACCACGATGTAGCCGCTGCCGGCGCCGACCGGCAGGCGCGAGCCGCGCGCCAGCAAGGTGATGTCGTGGTCGTCGCTGGTGCCGATGCGGCGCGGGATTTCGATCTCCTGCTGCCAGTGGGTGCGCTGGCGCGCGCTGCCGGCGGCGGTCTGCGCGCTCTGGGTCGAAAAGGCGCGCGTGACGGCGCCGGCGAACACCTCGAGGCCCTCGATCTCGGCCAGCGCGCGGCCGACATGGCAGCTCACGTCGTTGAGCAGGATGCGGTCGACCGCGTCGTTCGAATTGACGACGTTGAACTCGGCGTCGAGCACGATCACGCCGGCCGACATGTTGCCCAGCACTGACTCGAGGTGGGCCTTGGCGCTTTGCAGCGCGGCGCGGTTGCGCTCGACGGCGCTGCGCGCCTCGAACAGCTGGCCCGTCATGGTGTTGAACGACTGCGTCAACGTGCCCAGTTCGTCGGTGGTGGTGACGATCGGGCGCGGCGACAGGTCGCCCTCGGCCACCGCGCGCGTGCCTTCGGCCAGCACCAGCAGCGGCTGCGCCAGGTTCGACGCGATCAGGAAGGCGCTGGCGACGGCGCCGAATATGGCCAGCAGCAAGGTCAACGTCAATGTCTCGATGTACATCTTGCGCAGGCCGCTGCGGGCCACGAAGCGCAGCCTGTATTCGTTCAGCGCCGCATGCAGCACCTCGGCGTTGGTGGCCAGGTTGACCGGCACCGACTGCACCAGCTGCAGGTAGCGCGGCGCCGCGCCGGGCGGCTCCGGCACCGCCATCACCACCCGCAGGCGCAGGCCGGTGGCCGCATCGAGCGCGTTTGACACCGCGGCGCCGGCGCTGTCCTTGGCATCCTGATCGACGCCGCTTTCGGACTGGGTGTACCCGCCCGGCATGGCGGCCGTTTTCAGCATCGACGGCGTCGGCAGGTCGGCCGCCAGGTTGGCCGGCGTGCCTTCCGAGGCGCCGGCGACCAGCTTGCCGTCGGCGTCGACCACCATCGCGCTGACCACGCCGTCCTGCTCGGCGACGATGCGGTTCAAGATCGCCTGGGTCTCGCGCTGCTGCTGGCCGGCCAGCGTGGCAGTCGACACCGTGGCCGAGGCGCCCAGTTCCGTCAGCGACTGGTCGAGCGCGGCGCGGCCCAGGTTCAGGCCGGACTGCAGCGCCGCCTCGATCTTGACGTCGAACCAGGAGTCGATCGAATGCGACACGAACTGCACCGACACCAGGAAGATCACCAGGCCGGGCAGGATGCCGATGCCGGCAAACAGCAGCACCAGGCGCGCCATCAGGCGCGAGCCGAACTTGCCGCTCTTGTAGCGTACGTACAGGCGCGCCAGCGCCACCACCACGAAGATCAAGAGGCCGGCGGCGACCGCCGCGTTCAGTCCGAGCAGCCACGAATAGTAGCGGTCGAAAAAGGAGGAGTTTTCGGATGCCGAGGCGAGCACGAACAGCAGGATGCTGACGATCGCACCGGCCACGATCACCCCGTACTTCAAGGCTTGCTTCACCTTACTCCGCCTTGTACAGGAAGGTTTTCTTGTTCGAGCCGAGCTGCCAGCCGGCGTCGTTCAACGCGTTCACCTGCAGTGGCTTGAGCAGCAGCTGGCGGTCCATGAACATGCGCATCGTGACGTTGTAGACCTCGCCCGGCTTGATCGCCCCCTTCGGCGCGATCATCCAGCGGCCCGGCCGGCGCACATTGGCCAGCGCCTCGTCGAGCGTCTGGAAGCTTTGCATGACGCTGCCGACGACCGCCACGTTGTACTGGCGGTGCAGTTCGTTGTAGGAGATGCGCAGTGTCTGGCGCGACGCCACCGCCTTTTCGTCGTACCACCACCAGCGCGGGCGCGTCAGTTCGATCTCGGTGGTGAAGTACAGCGCCACGCCGCGCGAGATCGCGTTTTCGAGGTCGTGACTGAGTTCGAACGCATAGCGCGCGTCGAGCCGGTAGCCATCTTCGGTCGCCTCGATCTGGGCCTTCGTGATCTCCACGCCGTCGGCCGCCTGCGCCTGCGCGCAAGCGAACAACAGCAGCAGCTGGCAGGCGAGCAGTCGGAGAAATCGGGTTGTCACGAGTGGGCCAAAGCCTTAAAAAACCATTGCATTGTCAAAGACCCGTCACGCCGCATTCTTTTGGAACAGGGCGTAAAACAAACCATCATGATCCTCGAGCGCGCCGCCGGTGGGAAGCAACTGGCCCGGCGCCGGCAGGCGCGTGGCGCCGTGGCGAACGCCGAAAGCTGCCGCTTGCGCCTCCGATTCCTGGGGCCAAAGTGAACAAGTCACGAACAGCAATTTACCATTGGGCCGCAGCATCTGCCAAAGGTTGTCGAGAATTTTGGCCGAAAGTGTTGCAAGTTGGAGCGCGTCGCCCTTGCGCCGCAGCCAGCGGATGTCCGGGTGGCGCCGGACGATGCCCGATGCGGTGCACGGCACGTCGGCCAGGATGCGGTCGAACTGCTGGCCGTCCCACCACACCGCCGTCTGCGCGTCGAACGCCTTCAGGCTCGCCGATAAACCGAGGCGCTGCAGGTTTTCCTCGATCCGCACCAGCCGCTTCGGGTCCGAGTCGACCGCGGTCAGCTCGACGTTGGCCAGTTCGAGCAGGTGGCCGGTCTTGCCGCCGGGCGCCGCGCAGGCGTCGAGCACCCGCATGCCGTCGGCGATGCCCAGCAGCGGCGCGGCCAGCTGGGCGCCGGCGTCCTGCACCGAGCACAGGCCCGCATCGAAGCCGGGGATCGAGGTCACGCCGATCGGCTTGTCGAGCCGCACCGCCGATGGGCCGATGCGCGCGGCGCCGATGCCGGCGTCGGCCAGCAGCTGTAAATACGCTTCGACGCTGGTCTTGCTGACGTTGACGCGCAAGGTCAGCGGCGGCTGCTCGTTGCCGGCCGCGAGGATCGCCTGCCAGTCGCGCGGATAGGCCGCTTTGGCCGTGTCGATCCACCACTGTGGGTAGTTCCACTGCGCCACCGGGTCCTGCAGCGCCGTCTTGAGCAGCTGCTCGCGCTCGCGCAGGAAGCGCCGCAGCACCGCGTTGACCATGCCTTTGGCGTGCGCCATGTCGGGGTGCGAAGTGGCCACCGTGACGGCCTGGTCGACGACGGTGAATTCTTCATACGGCGGCGTGGCGCCGGCCGCTGTGTCGATCAGCGCCAGCGCGCAGCACAGCAGGCTGGCCAGCATCGGCGGCTCCGGCGCCTTCGACGTCATCAGGCTTAGCAGCACTTCGCTGCGGCCGAGCTGGCGCATGGTGCGGTAGGCGATGTCCTGGATCGCGCCGCGCGCCTGCGGCGACGCCTGCGTCACGCCGAACGCGGTGACCAGCGCCTGCGGCAGCGCGGCGCCGCCGCGCACCTGCGACACCGCGTTGGCCGCGCCCAGCAGGCACAGTGCCAGCGAATCGGGCTTCAGGCGCGGCAGGTAGCCCGGCTGCAGCACCGGCTTGACTTCGTAGCTGGCGCGCAGCGGCGGCGCCGGCCTGGCCGACTTCGGCGCGGCAGGTTTGATGGAGAGCGTGGGGCGCTTGGCGGTCATGGTGATCTCTGCTGGTGGTGCTTGCGGTGGCGGGCGCGGCCGGCGCGCACGCAAATGCGCGCAGCGGGCCGCGCTGTAAAGGCGCCAATTGTAACGGCTAAGCCTCCAGGCACGCCAAAACGGGGCGTTTTGACAACAAAATCGACTGGACTTGTGGCAACGGCGGCGTATTCCCTGCAGCGCCAAACCAGTATAATTGGCGATGTTTGCCCGTGGCCCGGCCACCGCTTTTTCACTCTGACAGAATACCCGCACATGCTCGCCCAACAAAAACTTGAAATCGTTGCCCTGTTCCAGGCCGCCCTCGCCCCACTGACGGCCGGCACCGATCTCGCCCCCGTCGTTGTGCTCGAGCGTCCGCGCGACCCGGCGCACGGCGACATTGCCTGCAACATCGCGATGCAGTTGGCCAAGCAGTTCAAGACCAATCCGCGCGAACTGGCCAACAAGCTGGTCGCCGCGCTGCTGGCCGATCCGGCCGCCAAAGGCATCATCGAGTCGGCCGACGTCGCCGGTCCCGGCTTCATCAACCTGCGCGTGGCCGCCGGCGCCAAGCAGTCGGTGGTGCGCACCATCTTGCAGTCGGGCGCGCAGTATGGCCGCAGCGACGCCGGCGCCGGCAAGAAAGTCGTCATCGAATTCGTCTCGGCCAATCCGACCGGCCCGCTGCACGTCGGCCACGGCCGCCAGGCCGCGCTCGGCGACGCGCTGTCGTCGCTGTTCGAGTCGCAGGGCTACGCGGTCACCCGCGAGTTTTATTACAACGACGCCGGCGTGCAGATCGCCACCTTGGCCAACTCGGTGCAGGCGCGCCTGAAAGGCTGGCGTCCGGGCGACGCGCAGTGGCCCGAGTCGGCCTACAACGGCGACTACATCGCCGACATCGCCGACGACTTCAAGGCCGGCAAGACGGTCGAAGCGAGCGACGGCCTGCCGGCCACCGCCAGCACCGACGTCGACGACATCGAATCGATCCGCGCCTTTGCCGTGACGTACCTGCGCAACGAGCAGGACATCGACATGCAGTCGTTCGGCGTCAAGTTCGACAACTACTTCCTCGAGTCGTCGCTGTACAAGGACAACAAGGTGCACGCCGCGGTCGACGCGCTGATCGCTTCGGGCCACACGTACGAGGAAGGCGGCGCGCTGTGGCTGCGCACCACCGAGTACGGCGACGACAAGGACCGCGTGATGAAAAAATCCGACGGCACCTATACCTACTTCGTGCCGGACGTGGCGTACCACCTCGTCAAGTGGCAGCGCGGCTTCGTCCAGGCCATCAACATCCAGGGCAGCGACCACCACGGCACCATCGCGCGCGTGCGCGGCGGCCTGCAGGCGCTCGGCCTGGGTATCCCGCAGGGCTATCCCGACTACGTGCTGCACAAGATGGTCACCGTCATGAAGGACGGCGAAGAGGTCAAGATCTCCAAGCGCGCCGGCTCCTACGTCACGGTGCGCGACCTGATCGAATGGTCCGGCAACGGCGACATCAATCGCGGGCGCGACGCCGTGCGCTTCTTCCTCATATCGCGCAAGGCCGACACCGAATTCGTCTTCGACGTCGACGTCGCGCTGGCCACCAGCGACGAAAACCCGGTCTACTACGTGCAGTACGCCCATGCGCGCATCTGCTCGGCGCTGGCCAACTGGGGCGGCGATGAAGCGCAACTGGCCAACGTGGATCTGTCGCTGCTGACCACGCCGCACGAGGCGAGGCTGCTGGCCAAGCTGGCCGAGTATCCCGAGATGGTGCAGCGCGCCCAGGCCGAACTGAGCCCGCACCAGGTTGCGTTCTACCTGCGCGAGCTGGCCGGCGAACTGCACAGCTACTACTTCGCCCACAAGTGGCTGCTCGACGACGAAGCGCTGAAGCTGGCGCGCCTGGCGCTGGCGAGCGCCACCCGCCAGGTGCTGCGCAATGGCCTGGCGCTGATCGGCGTGTCGGCGCCGAACAAGATGTAAGCGTTTTGAAGCAGACAACCCTGAAGGCACCAATGCACTCCACACCTCGTTTCTCACCCGCCCGGCGCCAGCGCGGCAACACCATCACCGGCGTGATCATCGGCCTGATCATCGGCCTCGGCATCGCCGTCGCCGTGGCGCTGGCGATCACCAAGGGCGCCACGCCGTTCACCGAGAAGTCGGGCAAGGTCGGCAAGATGGCCGAGCCGACCGCCGGCCAGGCCGCCGATCCGAACAAGCCGCTCTACAGCAGCAAGGAAGCGGCGCGCGAAGCGAACCGCCAGATCGCCGACAAGCCGAAGGCGCCGGCCGCCGATCCGCTGGCCCAGGTCATCGCCAACATGAAGGAACCGGCCGACGTCAAGGCCGAGGTGAAGGCGGCGGCCCCGGTAGTCGCCACCGCGCCGGTGCCGCATGAAATGGCGCGCGTGGTCAACGCCAGGGCCGATGGGGCGGCCGACGACAAGGTCATCTACTTCCTGCAGGCCGGCGCGTTCCGCGAAATGACCGACGCCGAAAGCACCCGCGCCAAGCTGGCCCTGCTCGGCTACGAGGCCACCATCAGCGACCGCGCCAGCGACGCCGGCGTGCTGCACCGCGTGCGCATCGGACCGTTCGGCCAGGTCGAATCGATGAACAAGGCACGCGCAAAGCTGATCGACAGCGGCATCGACGTCGCCATCGTGCGCAACCAGAAATAAGAGAACACCTCATGCGACTGATCCGAACCTTGCTGTGCGCCGCCGCCATCGGCCTGTCCGCCGCCGTGGCGGCCTCCCCGGCCGAACCGAAGAACGGCGTCGAGTACCTGACCTTGCCCGAGGCGCAAAACACCGACGCCGCCGGCAAGGTCGAGGTCACCGAGTTCTTCGCCTATTACTGCCCGCACTGCCAGCGCTTCGAGCCGCTGCTCGCCGAATGGGTCCGCAAGCAGGGCAATAACATCGTCTTCAGGCGCGTCCACGTGCCGGCCGGACCGAGCGTGATGGCGCAGCAGCGCCTGTTCTACACGCTCGAAGCGCTCGGCCTGCTCGGCACCCACCACCAGAAGGTGTTCGACGCCATGCACGTCGAGCGCGTGCGCCTCGCCTCCGACGAGCAGGTGCTCGCCTGGGCCGGCAAGGCCGGCATCGACCAGGCCAAGTTCACCGAAGCGTGGAACTCGTTCGGCGTGCAGGCCAAGCTGCGCCGCGCCGACGCCATGATGGGCGCCTACCGCGTCGACTCGTGGCCGATGGTGGCCGTCGGCGGGCGCTACATGACGTCGCCCAGCCAGGCCGGCGAAGCGAGCAGCGCGCCGCTGACCGAGGCGCAGCAGGGCCAGGCGGCGCTGCAGGTGATGGACTTTCTGGTCGCGAAAGCGAAAGCGGAAAAGAAGTAGTGCGTACCAAGCCGCGCGCCCCATGAACCGCGTTTTCATCACCGGCGCGTCGAGCGGCATCGGCGAAGCGCTGGCGCGCGAATATGCGCTGCAAGGCGCCACCCTGGGCCTGCTGGCGCGCCGCGGCGACGCCTTGCGCCAGCTCGCCGCCAGCCTGCCCAATGCCGGCCTGCACAAGGTCTACGCGGTCGACGTCACCGACCGCGCTGCGCTGGCGGCGGCGGCGGCCGACTTCATCGCCGGCGGCGGCGCCGACATCGTCATTGCCAACGCCGGCGTCTCGCAAGGCACGCTGACCGAACAGGCCGAAGACCTCGCTGCCTTCGACGCCATCTTCGCCACCAACGTCAGCGCCACCGTCGCCACTTTCGCGCCGTTCATCGCCGCCATGAAAACGCGCCGCGGCTCGCCGACGCTGGTGGGCATCGGCAGCGTCGCCGGCATCCGCGGCCTGCCCGGCGCCGGCGCCTACAGCGCGTCGAAGGCGGCGGTGCTGGCCTACTGCGAATCGCTGCGGCTGGAAATGAAGCCGTACGGGATCCGCGTGGTGACAATCGCGCCCGGCTACATCGACACGCCGATGACACGCCACAATCCCTACCCGATGCCGTTCCTGATGCCGGCCGCGCGCTTTGCCGAAAAGGCGGCCATCGCCATCGCAGCCGGCGTCAGCTACCGCGTCATTCCGTGGCAGATGGGTGTCGTCGCCAAGCTGCTGCGCGCGCTGCCCAACGCCGTCTACGACCTGGCGTTTTCGCGCGCGCCGCGCAAGCCGCGGGCGGGCGCGCCATGAACGCGGCCGCCATCGCCGCGCTGTGCCGCGCCGCCGTCGACATCGAAGTAGTGGCCGAAACCGGCTCCACCAATGCCGACCTGATGGCGCGCGCCGCGCAGCTGGCGCGCCCCACCCTGCTGATCGCCGAACACCAGAATGCCGGCCGCGGGCGGGCCGGCCGCAGCTGGCTGTCGGCGCCGGGCGACTCGCTGACGTTTTCGCTGGCGTGGAAGTTCGACGGCTCGCCGCAACAGCTGCTTGGCCTGCCGTTGGCGGTCGGCGTCGCGCTGGCCGAGGCGCTGGCCGCGCTGGCCGTGCCGGTGCAGCTGAAGTGGCCGAACGACGTGCTCAAGGACGGCAGCAAGCTTGCCGGCATCCTGATCGAAACCCAAGGCGCGCCAGGCGGCACCTGGGCGGTGATCGGCATCGGTTTGAACCTGTCGATGCCGGACCGGCTGGAACAGCGCATCGGCCGCAGCATCGCCACCGCGCCCTGGCTGGCGCGGATGGAGCGCAATGCGCTGATGGCCGCGCTGACCGACGCGCTGGTGGCCGGCATGGATCAATTCGCGCGCGACGGTTTTGGCGCCTTTCGCGCGCGCTGGGACGCCCTGCACGCTTGGCGCGGCCAGCCGGTCGTGATCGTCGACCAGGGCGCCGTGCAGCAGCAGGGCGTGGCGGTGGGCGTCGACGACAGCGGCCGCCTGCTGCTCGACACCGACGACGGCCGTGTGGCGGTGCTGGCCGGCGACGTCTCGCTGCGGCTGGGAGGATCCTGATGCTGCTGCTGATCGACGCCGGCAACACCCGCGTCAAGTGGGCGCTGGCGATCGACGATGCTGCGCCCGGCCACTGGCTCGAGACCGGCGCCGTCGTCCACGCCGACCTGGGCCAGCTGCCGGCCAGCTGGCAGCACCACGCCATCACGCGCGCGGTCGTGTCGAACGTCGCCGGCGCCGCGGTGCGCGCCCAGCTGCAGCAGATGCTGCCGGCCACGCCGATCGAGTGGTTCGCTTCGGTTGACCAGCTGGCCGGCGTGCGCAACGGCTACCGCAAGCCGTCGCAGCTGGGCTGCGACCGCTTTGCCGCGGCGATCGGCGCGCGTGCGCTGGAGCCTGGCAAGGCGCTGGTGGTGGCCACCTGCGGCACCGCCACCACCATCGACGCGCTGTCTGCCGACGGCGTGTTCCTCGGCGGGATGATCCTGCCGGGGCTGGGCCTGATGGCCGCTTCGCTGGCGTGCAATACGGCGCAGCTGCCGCATATCGCCCCCGGCGGCAGCGATGCCGCCGGCTTTGCCGACAACACCGACGACGCCATCCTGTCGGGCTGCCTGTCGGCACAGGCCGGCGCGATCGAACGCGCCATCGGCCTGCTCGGCGCCAGCCTGTGCATGCTCTCCGGCGGCGCCGCGCCGTACATCGCGCCATTGCTGTCGGCGCATTCGTACACTGCGCGCATGGTCGACAACATTGTCCTGGTTGGCCTGCACGCCGCCGCAACTTCGAGGAACTAGCCCGTGCTGAAATTTATCTTCTGGTGCCTGTTGTGCCTGAACGGCGTGCTGCTCGCCTACGGCCAGGGCATGCTCGGCAACTTCAAGGGCAACGAGCGCGAACCGGCGCGCATCAAGAACCAGCTCAATATCGACAAGCTGGCGCCGCTGCCGGGCGCTCCCGCCGCGCTCGCAGCCGCGGCCGTGCCGGTGCTGGCCGCGCCGAGGGCGGAGGCGCTGGCCTGCTTCGAGCTCGGCAATTTCGCCGAGCCGCAGGCGCGCCGTTTCGAAGCCAGGCTCGCGCCGCTCGACCTCGGCGAGCGCGTGTCGCGCCAGGCGCTCGCCGAGGTCGACGTGACGAGCTACATGGTGATCATCCCGCCGCAGGGCAGCAGGGAGGCGGCCGACAAGAAGGCCGGCGAACTGAAGGCGCTCGGCGTGACCAATTTCTTCATCGTGTCCGACAATGCGCCGCTGAAGTGGGCGATATCGCTGGGCGTATTCAAGTCCGAGACGGCGGCGCAATCGCTGCTGGCGACGCTGACCAGGCAAGGCGTCAACAGTGCCCGCATCAATCCGCGCGGCGCGGCGCCCCGTCTGACATACCAGTTCCGCGGCATCGATGCGGCGGCCCGTGCGAAGATCGACGACATCGCCGAAGCCTTCCCGGCGCTCGAAACGCGCGGCTGCAAATAACCGACAAATGCCGGGGTCAGGTCTGACATTGAATGTCAGACCTGACCCCAGCAATTCTGACCCCGGCAATTCAGCGGCGATTTCAGTCGGCCGTGCGCCTGACGACAATTGGCTTGATCGCCAGCGCGGCCGGCAGTTCGCGCGCGGCCTCCAGCGCTTCCGCGCGGCTGTCGAATGGCCCGCCGAACAGGCGGTGCAAGGCGCCCGACTGCACCACCTCGACAATCGGCACCGCCCCCGACGCCAGCACTTTGCTGCGCACCTCGGCCGCCCGCTCGGCCAGGCTGAACGCGCCGAGCTGCAGGTAGTAGCCGTCGGTCGGCGCGCGCACTGGCGCGGCGGCGCCTTCATCGGCCAGCCGTGCATCGCTCTGCAGCACAAAACTCTGCTCGGCCACTAGCGCGGCGACCTGCGGCGCCGGCGCCGGCGCCACCGCGCCGCCCGGCAGCAACCGTTCAAGCTGCACTTCGTGACTTCCCTTGCCGAGCAGGCCCAGTTTCAGCGCCGCGGTGTACGACACGTCGACGATGCGACTCGAATGAAACGGGCCGCGGTCGTTGATGCGCACCACCACCTGGGCGCCGGACGACGCGCTGGTAATGCGCGCATACGAAGGAATCGGCAGCGTCGGATGGGCCGCCGTCATCTTGTACATGTCATAGACTTCGCCCGACGAGGTGCGCTGGCCATGGAATTTTTTACCGTACCACGACGCCACGCCGCGCTGCGCGAATTGCGCGTCGCCGTTCATCGGTACATAGGTCTTGCCGAACACCGCGTACGGCCGGTTGGCATATCTGGACAGCGGTTCGGCCTTGACCACCGCATCGGGCACCTGGCGCAAGCCGGCCGGCGGATTGTCGCCCGGACCGTCGTCCATGTAGTAGCCGCCGCGCCCGGAACCGGCGGCCGGCATCGCCGGCAGGTCGCTCACTTTCGGATGGATGACGCCCGCGGTGGCAGGCTGCGGCGGTGCCGTCTTCTGCACCGCGCTGCCGCAGCCGGCGAGCAGCGCGGCGCCGGCCAGCGCCATGGCCGCCGCACGCTTGTTCGAGTCGGCCATCGGCGCCTCCGTGGTGAACAGGGTGATCAGGTTTGCACCAGCTTGCGGTGCAGCGAAATACTCATCAGTATACCCGCGCCCAAACCGAGCGTGACGAAGGCGGTGCCGCCATAGCTCATGAACGGCAGCGGCACGCCGACCACCGGCAAAATGCCGCTGACCATGCCCATGTTGACGAACGCGTAGGTGAAGAAGGCCATCGTGATGGCGCCGGCCAGCAGGCGCGCGAACAGCGTCGGCGCGTTGGCGGCGATCATCAGGCCACGCCCGATCAGCAGCAGGTAAATCAGGATCAGGCCGAGAATGCCGATCAGGCCGAACTCCTCCGAGTAAATCGAGAAGATGAAGTCGGTCGTGTGCTCGGGCACAAACTCGAGGTGCGACTGGGTCCCCTTCAGCAGCCCCTTGCCGGCGATGCCGCCCGAGCCGATCGCGATGACCGACTGGATGATGTGAAAGCCCTTGCCCAGCGGATCCTTGGTGGGATCGATCAGCGTCAGCACGCGGTCGCGCTGGTAGTCGTGCATCAGCGACCAGGCCACCGGCAGCGCCGCCGCGCCGGCGATGAACAGGCCAAACAGCGCCTTCCACGACAGCCCGGCCAGGAAGATCACGTACAGGCCGGCCGACAAAACCAGCAGCGACGTGCCCAGGTCCGGCTGCAGCTGGATCAGGCCAACCGGCACCGCCAGCAGCATAGCGGCGACGATGAACGAATGCCAGCGCACCATGCCCGCTTTCTGATGGAAGTACCAGGCCAGCATCAGCGGCATGGCGATCTTCATGATTTCGGACGGCTGGATGTCGAAGCCGATATACAGCCAGCGGCGCGCGCCCTTCTTGACGATCCCGAACAGGAACACCGCCACCAGCAAGGTCACGCCGACCGTGTAGATCGGCACCGCCAGGCGCATCAGGGTCTGCGGCGGCACCAGCGCGGCAGCCCACATGACGACGAAGGCGACCATCGTATTGCGGATCTGCCCCTCCAGCCGGCCCGGGTATTCGATGCCGGCCGAGTACATCGTGATCATGCTGGTAGCCAGCAGCAGGAACAGGATCATCGCCAGCGGCGCGTCGAATACCAGCAGGTGCGGCTTCATGCGCCGCCACAGGGAACGTCTCTCGTTGATGCGCATGGGTCAGTCCTTCGCCGGCGGCTCGGCGCCCGGCTGGAATGGCGCCGGTACGACCGGCACCTCTTCGACTTCGACTTCGACCGGCACCGCCTTGGCGCCATCCTTCGGCGTCGGCCGCTTGCCGGTCAGGTAGTAGTCGAGCGCCTTGCGCGCGATGGGCGCGGCGTACGCGGCGCCGAAGCCGGCGTTTTCGACGATCAGCGCCAGCGCGATCTTCGGCTTGTCGGCCGGCGCAAAGGCGACATACAGCGAGTTGTCGCGCAGGCGCTCGCCCATCGTCTTGGCGTTGTATTTTTCGCCGCGCTTGAGGCCCACCGTTTGCGACGTGCCAGTCTTGCCGCCGGCGCTGTAGGCAGCATTTGCGAACGCCAGCCGGCCGGTGCCTTCCTGCGTCACGCCGACCATTGCGCGCTTGATGAAGTCGATGTTTTCCTGCTTGAGCGGAATGCGGAAGCTCTCCTTGGCGACCGTCTTGGTGCGCGCGCGGGTGCGCCCGTCTTCGATCGACTGCACCAGGTGCGGCCGCATCACCACGCCGTTGTTGGCCAGCGTCGACACGGCGTGCGCCAGTTGCAGGATGGTGTAGCTGTTGTAGCCCTGGCCGATGCCGATGTTGACGGTGTCGCCCTTCTGCCAGGCCTGCGCCGCCTTGCTCTTCGAGAAGCGCTGGCGCTTCCAGTCCTTCGACGGCAGCACGCCGATCTTCTCGTGATCGAGGTCGATGCCGGTCAGGCGGCCGAAGCCGAACGGCTCCATGAAGTCATGGATATGGTCGATCCCCATGTCGTTGCCGAGCTGGTAATAGTAGGTATTGCACGAGATGACGATCGATTTGTACATGTCGACCGTACCGTGCCCGCCGAGCTTGTCGTCCATCCAGCGGTAGCTGCCAAGGCTGAACGAGCCGGCGTCGTGGATCGCCTGCGACGGCGTGCGAAAACCCTTCTCCAGCGCCGCCAGCGCCATGAACGGCTTGAAGGTCGAACCGGGCGGATAGGTGCCCTGCAGCGGACGGTTCAGCATCGGCCGGTCGAGCGAGGTATTGAGTTCGTTCCAGCTCTGGCTGTCGATGCCGTCGACGAACAGGTTCGGGTCGAATCCAGGGCGCGACACGTACGCCAGGATGTCGCCCGTCTCAGGCTCGATCGCCACCAGCGCGCCGCGGAAGTCGTCGAATGCCTCTTCCAGGATCTTCTGCAGCTCGATGTCGATCGACAGCACCAGGTTGCTGCCTGGCGTCGCTTCCGTGCGCGACAGCGTGCTGACGGCGCGCCCGCCGGCCGTCTTGATGACCTTCTCGTAACCGGTCACGCCGTGCAGCAACTTCTCGTAGCTCTTCTCGACGCCTTCCTTGCCGATATGGTCGGTGCCGCGGTAATTGGTGGCGTCCTCGCCGTCCTCCAGCGCGCGCGCCTCTTTCTGGTTGATGCGGCCGATGAAGCCGATCACGTGCGCCGCCGTCTCGCCCAGCGGGTACTGGCGGAACAGGCGCGCCTGCACGTCGACGCCGGGAAAACGGAAGCGCTGCGCGGTGAAGCGGGCCACTTCGTCGTCGGTCAGGCGGGTGCGCAGCGGCACGCTCTCGAAGTTCTTCGATTCGGCCATCAGGGTGCGAAAACGCTTGCGGTCTTTCGGCTCGATCACCACCAGCGTGGCCAGTTCGTCGATCACCGAGTCGAGCGAGTGGTGAAGCTTCGACGGCGTGATCTCCAGCGTGTAGGCCGAGAAGTTACGCGCCAGGACGACGCCGTTGCGGTCGAGGATCAGGCCGCGGTTCGGCACGATCGGCACGATCGCCAGACGGTTGTCTTCGGCCAGCGCGGCGTAGTCATCGTGCTTGATCACCTGCAGCCAGACCACGCGCGCCACCAGGATGGCGAAGCAGACGAACACCAGCGTAAACAAGGCGGTGACGCGGACCCGGAACAGGTGGATCTCGCGGTCGTTATTCTGTAATTCAGTCATCAGATCGGGCGGGTGTGGTCGCGGTCGACGGCGCGACGCTGCGGCGCCAGCAGCATCCAGGTGATCACCGGCCACAGCGCGATGGCGACGACGCTTTCGACAAAGATCAGCCAGCCCTGGAATTTGCCGGTGATGATGAAGCGCACCAGCACCTGCAGCAACTGCGTCAGCAGCAGCAGCGGGAACACGTGCAGCGCCTGCGTCATGGTCGGGAACCACAATATGCGCCGGTGGATCATGATGGCCAGGTAGGACAGCAAGGTGTACGCCAGCGCATTTTCGCCGAGCAGCGTCGAGTCGTGCACGTCCATCATCAGGCCCATGAAAAAAGCCATGCCGATGCCGACCTTGCGCGGCTGGTGAATACCCCAGAACACCAGCACCAGCGCGACGAAATCGGGGGCGCCGATCCAGTGGCCCCATGGCAGCAGGTTGAGCATGAACGCCGCCGTCAGGCTGAGCGCGATGAACAGCGGGCTGACGGGGAGCAGGATGTAATGCGGACGGCTCATTGCCCGGCTCCTTTATTGACAGCCGGCGGCGCCGTGGCCGGCGTGCTAGCTGGTGGCGTCGCTGCCTTCGGCGCCGGCGGCGTCGCCGCCTTCGGCTGCGCGGCGGCGGGCGCCCTCGGCTGGACGATGGCGCTCGCCAGCGGCGGCGCATTCGACGGCGCCATCTTCGTCAGGCTCGACTTCTTGCCGATGGCCTTGACCGGCTCCGGCGCGGGGCGCGGCAGCAGGTCCGGCTGCGACATCAGGATCAACAGCTGGCGGTTGCGGTCGATGCCGGCCAGCGGCTGGCACACCACGCGGCCGAACGCGCCGGCGGCGCTGCTTTCGACCTGCATCACCTTCGCCACCGCCAGCCCGGGCGGGTAGACGCCGTCCATGCCGGACGTGATCAGGACGTCGCCGACCACGATGTCCGCATTCGGTGCCATGAAGCGCAAATCGAGCAGGCCCGATTGGCCGCGGCCGTAGGCGACGCTGCGCAGGCCGTTGCGCAGCACCTGCACCGGGATGGCCTGCTCCTTGTCGGTCAGCAGCGTCACCTCGGAGGTGAACGGGAATACGCGCGTGACCTGGCCGACCACGCCGGCGCTGTCGATCACCGGCAGGCCACGCTGCACGCCCTGGCGGATGCCGCGGTCGAGCACCACCTTGCGGGTCGACGGGTCGCGCGCGTCGTACAGGATCTCGCTCATCATCGATTTGACCGGCAGGTGCTCGCGCGCGCCCATCAGGCGGCGCAGGTGGACGTTCTCGGCGATCTGGTGCTGCGCTTCCTGCAGCGACCTGGAGGCAGCGATCTGCTGGCTCTTGAGGGTGTCGACTTCCTTCTGCAGGGTCGACACGGAGGAGAAGTAGTTGCCCATGCTGGCGAGCGCATCGCGCGGCATCAGTGCAGCCATCTGCAGCGGGTACAGCACCGTGCCGGCGACCTGGCGCACCGTCGCCAGCAGGCCTACCCGCGCATCCATCATCAGCAGGGCGATCGAAATGAATGCGAAAAACGCCACCTTGACCCGGGCCGGGGCGCCTTGCTTGAAGAGTGGCGGAGGACTGTATTCCATGACTTCCAATGTAACGGCGCCGACCTGGCAGAACCAGAGTCACAACCGGGGCCGACCCTTGGGGGTCAGACCCCAGGCCCGCATATTACTCGTACGAGAACATCGACCCGAGCTTGTCCATGCGCTCGAGCGCCATGCCAGAGCCGCGCACCACGCACGTCAGCGGATCTTCGGCCACCAGCACCGGCAGGCCGGTTTCTTCCATCAGCAGGCGATCGAGGTCGCGCAGCAGCGCGCCGCCGCCAGTGAGCATCATGCCTTTTTCGGCGATGTCGGCGCCCAGTTCCGGCGGGGTCTGTTCGAGCGCGTTCTTCACCGCCGAGACGATGTTGTTGAGCGGGTCGGTCAGCGCTTCGAGGATCTCGTTCGACGAAATCGTAAACGAGCGCGGAATGCCTTCGGACAGGTTGCGGCCCTTGACTTCCATCTCCTTCACTTCCGAGCCAGGGAATGCCGAGCCGATGGCCTTCTTGATCGCTTCGGCGGTCTGCTCGCCGATCAGCATGCCGTAGTTGCGGCGGATGTAGTTGACAATGGCTTCGTCGAACTTGTCGCCGCCGACGCGGATCGAGCCTTTGTAGACCATGCCGCCGAGCGAGATGATGCCCACCTCGGTGGTGCCGCCGCCGATGTCGACGACCATCGAGCCGGTCGCTTCCGACACCGGCAGGCCGGCGCCGATGGCCGCGGCCATCGGCTCTTCGATCAGGTACACTTGCGAGGCGCCGGCGCCGAGCGCCGATTCGCGGATCGCGCGGCGCTCGACCTGGGTCGAGCCGCACGGCACGCAGATGATGATGCGCGGCGAAGGACGGAAGAACTTCGAGTCGTGCACCATGCGGATGAACTGCTTGAGCATCTGCTCGGTGACGGTGAAGTCGGCGATGACGCCATCCTTCATCGGCCGGATCGCCTCGATATTGCCGGGCACTTTGCCCAGCATCTGCTTGGCTTCCTTGCCGACCGCCTGGATCGTCTTCTTGCCGTTCGGGCCGCCCTCCTGGCGGATCGCCACGACCGATGGCTCGTCGAGGACGATGCCCAGGCCGCGCACGTAGATCAGCGTGTTCGCGGTGCCGAGATCGATTGCCAGGTCATTTGAAAAATAGCTGCGTAAAAAACCAAACATGTGTGTCCTGATGCGCAACGGAGTGCGCCTAAGCATTAATAAGGAACCGCGCAAGCTTTGCCGCGACACCGTTCTTGCAAAATGCGGCGCGGTCTTTTATATGCGGCGGCAGCCCGTTTTCAGCGCCAGCTACGCATTAGCCCGCCATTCTACCTTATAATTTGCCCGTTAAATGCCGAAAAGCCTCTCAATTGCAGGCCGTTACGCTATGCCGGATCGGCGGCATTGCCAAGGTTTTACGATCTTTTAGCGCGCCGTTATGTAAATTTCTTCACCTTTCCTCAACTTATCGAACGCGGCGTTTGCCGCGCTATTTGCCATGTCCCTGACACTCTCAGACGTAAAACGCATCGCCAACCTGGCCCAACTCGACATGGACGACGCGCACGCCGAGATCGCGCTCGGTGAACTCAATGGCATCTTCGCGCTGGCCGAGCAGATGCAGGCGATCGATACCGACGGCGTGGCGCCATTGTCACAGCCGCTCGCCGCCGTCCTCGGTACCCTGCCGCTGCGCCTGCGCGACGACGTCGTCACCGAGCAAAACCGACGCGACGCCTACCAGGCGCCGGCGCCGAAGACCCAGGACGGCCTGTACCTGGTGCCGAAAGTGATCGAATAAGCCGTCGCCGCCCGCCGCCCTCCCCGAATCGGACCCCCGAGCCATGCATACAAAAACCATCAAACAGCTGTCCGCCCTGCTGCACGCGAAACAGGTTTCCGCCACTGAGCTCACGCAGCACTACCTGCAGCGCGCCGCCGCGAGCGACCTGAACGCCTTCCTGCACATCGATCCGGCGCTGTCGCTGGCGCAGGCCGGCGCCGCCGACGCGCGCTTTGCCGCCGGCAGCGCCGGCCCGCTGACCGGCATCCCGATCGCCCACAAGGACATTTTCGTGACCGAAGGCTGGCGCTCGACCGCCGGCTCGAAGATGCTGGCCAATTACGTCAGCCCGTTCAACGCCACCGTCGTCGAGCGCTTCGGACGAGCCGGCATGGTCACCCTCGGCAAGCTCAATTGCGACGAATTCGCGATGGGTTCGTCGAACCAGAATTCGGCCTTCGGCGCGGTACTGAACCCGTGGGACAAGCTGGCCGTGCCAGGCGGCTCCTCGGGCGGCTCGGCCGCGGCGGTCGCCGCGCGCATCGCGCCGGCGGCCACTGCCACCGACACCGGCGGCTCGATCCGCCAGCCGGCCTCGTTTTGCGGCGTCACCGGCATCAAGCCGACCTACGGGCGCGTGTCGCGCTTCGGCATGATCGCGTTTGCCTCCTCGCTCGACCAGGGCGGCCCGATGGCGCAGACGGCCGAAGACTGCGCCATGCTGCTGAACGAAATGGTCGGCTTCGACGAGCGCGACTCGACCAGCCTGACTGCCGCCCAGGGCAACGTGCGCGAAGACTTCATGCGCGACCTGGCCGAGCCGCTCGCCGGCCTGCGCATCGGCGTGCCGAAAGAGTATTTCGGCGAAGGCCTGGCGCTTGACGTCGAGGCGGCGGTGCGCGCCGCGCTCGAACAGTTCGTCAAGCTTGGCGCCACCTTGGTCGACATCTCGCTGCCGAAAACGTCGCAGTCGATCCCGGTCTACTACATCATCGCGCCGGCCGAAGCGTCGTCGAACCTGTCGCGTTTCGACGGCGTGCGCTACGGCCACCGCGCCAGCGAGTACAAGGACCTGGCCGACATGTACAAGAAGAGCCGCGCCGAGGGTTTTGGCCGCGAAGTCCAGCGCCGCATCATGGTCGGCACCTATGTGCTGTGCCACGGCTACTACGACGCCTACTATCTGAAGGCGCAGAAGATCCGCCGCCTGATCGCCGACGACTTCCAGGCCGCGCTGGCCAGCTGCGACGTCATCATGGGCCCGGTCGCGCCGACCGTGGCGTGGGACCTGGGCGAGAAGACCGACGATCCGGTCGCCGCCTACCTGGCCGACATCTACACGCTGTCGACCAGCCTGGCCGGCCTGCCCGGCATGTCGATCCCGTGCGGCTTCGGCCAGGGCGACAAGAACGGCCAGCGCCCGGTCGGGCTGCAAATCATCGGCAACTACTTTGCCGAAGCGAAGCTGCTGGGCATCGCCCACCAGTACCAGCAGGTCACAGACTGGCACACCCGCGCGCCTGCCGGCGTCTGAGAAGAAAGAGAGAACACTATGCAATGGGAAGTCGTCATCGGTCTTGAGAACCACGTGCAGCTCACGACTAACTCGAAGATTTTCAGCGGCAGCGCGATCCGTTTTGGCGCCGAGCCAAACACCCAGGCCAGCCCGGTCGACCTGGCGCTGCCGGGCGTGCTGCCGGTGATGAACCGCGGCGCCGTCGAGCGCGCGATCCGCTTTGGCCTGGCCGTCAACGCGAACATCTCGCCGCACTCGATCTTCGCGCGCAAGAACTACTTCTATCCGGACCTGCCGAAGGGCTACCAGATCAGCCAGTTCGAAGACCCGGTCGTCATCGGCGGCCAGGTCAGCTTCGGCTTCGAAAAAGACGGCAAGGTCGAAACGCGCACCATCAACCTGACCCGCGCCCACCTCGAGGAAGACGCCGGCAAGTCGCTGCACGAAGACTACGCCGGCATGACCGGCATCGACCTCAATCGCGCCGGCACGCCGCTGCTCGAAATCGTTTCCGAGCCGGAGATGCGCAGCGGCGCCGAAGCGGTCGCCTACGCCAAGGCGCTGCACTCGCTGGTGGTGTGGCTGGGCGTCTGCGACGGCAACATGCAAGAGGGCTCGTTCCGCTGCGACGTCAACGTGTCGGTGCGCCCGCTCGGCACCACCGAATTGGGCACTCGCTGCGAGATCAAGAACCTCAATTCGTTCCGCTTCATCGAGGAGGCAGTCCAGTACGAGGTGCGGCGCCAGATCGAACTGATCGAAGACGGCGGCAAGGTCGTGCAGGCGACGCGCCTGTGGGACCCGGACCGCAAGGAAACGCGCGCGATGCGCACCAAGGAAGACGCGCAGGATTACCGCTACTTCCCCGATCCGGATTTGCCGCCACTGGAGATTTCGCCCGAGTGGATCGAGCGCATTCGCGCCGACATGCCGGAGCTGCCGGCGGCGATGCGCCTGCGCTTCGTGGCCGACTACGGCCTGACCGAATACGATGCGCTGATCCTCACCTCGTCGCACCAGCTGGCGGCGTATTTCGAGGCCGTGGTGGCGGTCGCCGGCAAGACGAACGCGAAGGCAGCGGCCAACTGGCTGATGGGCGACGTCGCCTCGACCTTGAACCGCGAGAACGTCGAGATTGCTGATTCGCCCGTCGAAGCGTCGCAACTGGCGCAGCTGCTGTTGCGCATCGCCGACGGCACCATCTCGAACAAGATCGCCAAGGAAGTGTTTGCGGCGATGTGGGAAGCGAAGTCGAACGACGAGAACCTGGCCGACCAGATCATCGACCGGAAAGGCCTGCGCCAGATTTCGGACAGCGGCGCTTTGGGCGCGATCGTCGACGAAGTGCTGGCGGCGAACGCCAAATCGGTCGAGCAGTACCGCGCCGGCAAGGAAGCTGCGATCAACGCGCTGATCGGCCAGGCGATGAAGGCGTCGAAAGGCAAGGCCAACCCGGCGCAGCTGACGGAGCTGCTCAAACGCAAGCTGGCCGCGTAAGCGGCCAGCGACACAACGGCGCCCTCGGGTCGCCGCTTCTCAAAATGACTATGTCATTTTGACCTCGCGCAGCACGACAAGGTTCGGCGCGCAACGCGTTTTTTTGCGGATGGCTTCAGGCTTTCCCGGCAGAGCGCGTCATACGCTGGCCGGCGCGTCGCATTGCAGCGCGGCGCGCTGGCGCGCATGCAGCCACGCGAGCGTCGTCTCGCCGCGCATCGGCCGGCTCAGCCAGTATCCCTGGATTACATCGCAGCCGATCTCGGCGAGCAGGCCGCATTGTTCGGCCGTCTCGACGCCTTCGGCCACGACGCGCATCTCGAGGGCGTGGCCGAGATCGACGATGGTCCTGGCGATGCGCAGCGAGCGCGCGTCGCAGGCCAGTTCGTCGACGAACGATTTGTCGATCTTCAGCACGTCGACCGGGAAACTGCGCAGGTAGCTGAGCGACGAATAGCCGGTGCCAAAGTCGTCGAGCGCGATGCCGATGCCGGCCGACTTCAGATGGCGCAGCGTCGCCTCGTGGCCATCGTTCTGCATGAGCAAGCTTTCGGTCACCTCGATCTCGAGCAGCGCGGCGGGTAACGCGGTGCCGCTCAAGATGGTGGCGACCTGCGCGGCGATGTCGGGCGATTCGAACTGGCGCGGCGAGAAATTGACGGCGATCGATATCGCAAAGCCGTGTTCGGCCCACTGGAGCGCCTGCGCCAGCGCGGTGCGCAGCACCCACTCGCCCACTTCAACGATCTGGCCGCTTTCTTCGAGCAAGGGGATGAAGTTGTCCGGCGCGACGACACCGCGCGTGTCGTGCTGCCAGCGCAGCAGCGCCTCCATGCCGGTCACCCGGCGCGTGGCGAGGTCGAGCTTGGGCTGATACTCGAGGAAGAATTCGCCGCGCCCGAGTGCGTTACGCAGCGCATTTTCGAATTGCAGGCGTTCGAGGATCGCGTCGTCGTCGCCGGCGGCATAGCGCCGGTAGCCATTACGCCCGCTGTCCTTGGCCTGGTACATCGCCACGTCGGCATGCTGGAGGAGCACGTCGATGCCGGCGCCATCGTCCGGATAGAAAGCGATGCCCACGCTGGTGGTCACGCAAATCTCGTGGCCGCCAATGGTAAACGGGCGCGCGATGGCGGCCAGGATCGTGTCGGCGATCCGGTAGGCGTCGTCAGGCGCGCCAATGGCGCCGAGGATGGCGGTAAATTCGTCGCCGCCCATGCGGGCGATGGTGTCGCTGGCGCGCACCGCCTTGCGCAGGCGGTTGCCGACCATGACCAGCAGCCGGTCGCCGATGTGATGGCCGAGGGTGTCGTTGATCCGCTTGAAGCGGTCCAGATCGAGAAACAACACCGCCAGCTTGGTCCGTTGTGCGCGCGCGCCGTAAAGCTCGGCCTCGAGCTTCTGGCGAAACAAGGTACGGTTCGGCAGGCCCGTGAGCGCGTCGTGGTGGGCGATGTGGTGCAGCTGGTTTTGCGCTTGTTTGCGTTCACTGACGTCGTGAAACACCAGCACGGCGCCGAGCACTTCTCCGGTTGCGCGCCGGATCGGCGCCGCCGAGTTTTCGATGTGGAACTCGCACTGGTCGGTATGGCGGATCAACACGGATTGCCGGTCCATCTCGACGATGGCATTGTTGAGCAGGCATTCGACGACCGGATTGATGGTGGGCTGCCGCGAGCCTTCCTGGACGATGCGCAACACCGCCTCGATCGGTTTGCCGCGCGCGTTCTCGTTGGTCCAGCCGGTCAACAGCTCGGCGATCGGGTTCAAGTACTGGACCCGGCGCTGCGTGTCGGTGGTGACCACCGCATCGCCGATCGAGCGCAAGGTGATCAGCGCGCGTTCGCGCTCGTCGTCCAGGTCGTCGAAGGCGCGCCGCAGCGCGCGCAGCGGCGCCGTCATGATCTTGAAGTAGAGCAATGCAGCCAGCGCTGCCGCAGCGAGGGCGGCGAACAGCGAGTCGACCAGCAGCGGGCGCAACGAGCGCGCAATGCGCAGCGCGCCGACCGGCCTGCCGGCGTCGAACAGCGGCGCGCTGGCCACCATCAGCGGCGCGGGCGCGGCATCGGCGCTGCGCGCGATCATGGTCCCCGAAAGAGCAACGATTTCCCGAATTTCATTGACCCTGTGTGCGCCGGCCGGACGATTTCCCAGCAAATCTTCCAGGCGCAGCTGCTCGAACTGCCACAGCTCCGGGTTTCGGTTGATCATTTCGGTGGCGAGGCGCGCGTTGATGTGGGCGGCGGCGGCGATCTCGCCGCTCTGGTAGCGATATTGCAACGCAAACAGCGCCAGCGGCGGTAATACACCGATCAATACCGACACCAGCAGCGCCAGCGTCGACAGGCGCAGGGGCACCGGCAGCCTCATGGCGGCGCTGTTGCCTCGCGCGGCCAATAGGTCTGATGACCGAGAGCGCGCAGGATATCGCGCCCTTGGGTCGACAGCATGAATTGCAGGAACTGCCGGGTGGCCGGCGAGGCATTCGACGCCACTACCACGTGCAGATGCTTGACATACGGATAGCTGCCGTTGACGAGCGCTTCGACCGACGGTGCGATGCCGTCGATGGCGAGCAGCTTGATCTGGCGCTGCTCTGAGCTGACCAGGGCGAGCGTGGTGCTGCCCAGCGAATGCGGATACTTTTCCAGTTGGTCGGCCGAGTCCGTATCGGTGACCGCCACGACCATGCCGCGCCGCGCCAGTGCTTGGTCGACAGCGAGATCCATCGCCGGCGAGATGGTGCGCAGCAGCGCCGTATCGCCTTCGGTGCGGGGGCGTATTACCAGCCGAATCGGCTGGCCATTCGGCCATGTCAGCTGACGGCCGGCATAGATGTCGGCCAGGCGCGCCTTCGACAGCGCGATGTCGGGCGTACCGGGGTGGGCAGCGAAGGCGAACGGCGTGCTGCCGTAGCGCACCGACTGCAGGCCCGCCTGCGTCTCTTGCGCCGTCAGCTCGCGTCCGGATACGGCCAACGCGATGGCGCCGACGGCGAGCGCCTTGAGGCCGCCACTGCTGCCCAGGCTGGGCACTTCGACGATCCGGTGCTCGGGATGCAGGCGCTCGAAGGCGTCGCCCAGGCGGTGCAGCGTGCCCAGCGCGGCGCCGGTGCCGCCCACTTTGATCGTTTCGGCGCGCGCGGGATTGGCAAGCGCGAGAGCAAGGAGGCCGATCACGGCAAGACAGTTTGGCGAATTCAGCATACTTCCAGTCGCCTCGTTCAAAAAACCCATTGTCACACAAAACCACCGCAACAATGCGTGCCTCTAGGAAACTTGTGACCGTACGCCAACACTTCGCGTGCGCGCCGCCGCGGCGCTCAGGGCCGCGCCTACACGCCGTAGCGCGCCTTGTAGTGCGCCACGGCCGCGCGGTAGTGCGCCAGCTGCGGATCGACGGCGCCAGCGGACAGGTAGCCAAACAAATCGTCGAGGTTGCCGATCGAAATCACCGGGATGCCGAACTCGCGGCGCACTTCCTGCACCGCCGAACTGGCCGACAGCGCGCCGTCCTTGCCGCTGCGCTCCATGCGGTCGAGCGCAATCAGCACCGCGGCCGGCTCGGCGCCGGCGGCGCGGATCATGGCGACCGATTCGCGCACCGACGTGCCGGCCGAGATGACGTCGTCGATGATGACGACCTTGCCCTGCAGCTTGGCGCCGACGATGGTGCCGCCCTCGCCGTGATCCTTGGCTTCCTTGCGGTTGAAGGCGAAACTTGTGTTGCGGCCCTTGCCGGCCAGCGCGACGGCGGTGGCCGAGGCGAGCGTGATGCCCTTGTAGGCCGGGCCGAACAGCATGTCGAACTCGACGCCGGAGTCGAGCAGCGTCTGGGCGTAGAATTGTGCCAGCTGCGCCAGTGTCCGGCCTTCGTGGAACAGGCCGGCGTTGAAGAAATACGGCGACAGGCGTCCTGCCTTGGTCGTAAACTCGCCGAAGCGCAATACGCCCGCGGCGACTGAAAACGCGATAAACTGTTGCCGCAAATTGTCCACGATGATCCCTGTCGATTGAAAGTGGCTGTATTTTAATCCCGGGACACATTGCGCGCCACCGCCCTGCCCTTTTCTTCGCGTCTGGAACCATGCCTAAAATTATCTCCGCCAACCTCAACGGAATCCGCTCCGCCCACAAAAAAGGCTTTTTCACCTGGATGGCGGCGCAACAAGCCGACTTTATCTGCGTGCAGGAACTGAAGGCGCAGCACGGCGACATGACAGAGGAATTCCTCATGCCCGGCGGCTACCATGGACACTTCCACTATGCCGAGAAGAAGGGCTACTCCGGCACAGGCGTCTACAGCAAGACCAAGCCAGATGCGATGCGTACCGGCTTTGGCTGCGCCGAATTCGACGCCGAAGGGCGCTACACGCGCTGCGATTTCGGCAACCTGACGATCATCTCCGTCTACTGCCCGTCCGGCTCGTCGTCGCCGGAGCGCCAGGTCGCCAAGTTCCGTTTCATGGAGACGTTCCTGCCGCATCTGCTGGAACTGAAGGCAGAGGGGCGCGAAGTCGTCATCTGCGGCGACTGGAACATCGCCCACAACGAGATCGACCTGAAGAACTGGAAGGGTAACAAGAAGAACTCGGGCTTCTTGCCGGAAGAGCGCGCGTGGCTGACCCGCGTGTTCGACGAGTGCGGTTTCGTCGACGTCCATCGCGGCATCGACAAGCGCGATGAACAGTACACCTGGTGGAGCAACCGCGGCCAGGCCTGGGCCAAGAATGTCGGCTGGCGCATCGATTACCACGTCGCCACGCCGGGCATCGCGTCGCAGGCGCATACGGTATCGATCTACAAGGACGAGCGCTTCTCGGACCACGCGCCGCTGATCATCGACTACACCTTGTAATCACCAAGCGTGCGTTCGCTGGCGAAGCGGCGCGCCGCGCCGCTGAGCGGATCGAGGAATTCGAGCGAACGCGCCAGCAGCTGCAGCGGGCGCGTGAAGTCGTCGCCGCGGCACGGCTGCGCTACCGGATAGAAGGCGTCGTTGTGAATCGGCGCTCCCAGCGCCGCCATGTGGACACGCAGCTGGTGCTTGCGGCCGGTGTGCGGGCGCAAGCGGTACAGCGCCAGCTCGCCGCGCATGCCGATCATGTCGACGATGGTCTCCGAGTTCGGTTCCCCTTTCACTTCCTGCATGCGGAAAAACGGCGTGCCCTCGACCATCAGGCTGCGCCGCGTGTGCGGATAGGCCAGGCCGTCGATCGGCGCGGCCAGCGCTTCATATTCCTTCGACACGCCGCGCTGCTGGAACAGCGACTGGTAGGCGCCGCGGCTGCCGACGTTCGGCGAAAACAGCACCACGCCGGCGGTCTCGCGGTCGAGCCGGTGGATCGGCACCAGGTCGGGGATGCCGAGTTTGAGCTTGAGGCGCACCAGCAGCGTCTCGTGCAGGAAGCGGCCGGCCGGCGCCATCGGCAGGAAGTGCGGCTTGTCGACCACCACCAGGTGCTCGTCCTGGAAAAGCACCCGCTCGTAGAACGGGATCGGGGTTTCGGCATCGAGCTCGCGGTAATACCATATGCGCGAGCCGGCGCGCACGGGACTGGCCGGCGCGAGCGGCAAGCCGTCGCCGTCGACGACGTGGCCGCGCGCCATGCGCGAGCGCCAGGCGTCGGCACCAATGTCGGGAAAGCGCGTTACCAGGAAATCGAGCATCAGGCCAGCGCTGCCCTGCGGCAGCCACAGGTAGCTCGGGGCCACGCCTTGCATGATCGGCAGCGGCACCAGCGCATTGATCGCGGCCTGGCGTCCCATCTTCAATTCGACAGCGCGGCGGTGCGGTACGGCGGCAGCTTGTCGACGCTGACGCCTTGCGCGCGCGCGTACAGCGGCAGCAGCACGTTCATGTGCCGTTCCATCTCGACGATGCGCTCCTCGCCACCCGGGTGGGTCGAGAGGATCTGGACCGGCGCGCGCTTGTTGAGCGCGCCCATCTTGCGCCACAGGGCGATGCCGGCGCGCGGGTCGAAGCCGGCGCGCGCGGCCAGGTCGAGGCCGATCAGGTCCGCCTCGCGTTCCTCGTCGCGGGAAAATTTGAGCACCACCAGCTGGCCCGCGCTGCTGGCGACAGTATCTGTCAGGCGCGGATCGACGCCGAGCCAGGCCGACAGGCCAAAGCCGATGATGCGGCTGGCGACACCGGTGGCGGTGGCCTTGGCGGCGCGTTCGCGGCCATGCTCGCGCAGCGCGTGGGCGATTTCGTGACCCATCACGGCGGCCGCCTCGTCGTCGGTCAGTTTGAGTTGCGTCAGGATGCCGGTGAAGAAGGCGATGCGCCCGCCGGGCATGCAGAAGGCATTGACCTGTTCCGAATTGAGCAGGTTGACCTGCCACTTCCATTGCGCCGCTTGCGGATTCCAGCGTTCGGTAAACGGGATGATGCGCTTGGCGATGCCGCGCAGGCGGCCCACCTGCGGATGCTCGTCCGGGATCAGCGCGCCGGCCTGGCGCGCCTGGGCGATCAGGCCGGCGTACTGCTGCGAGGCCTGCTGGTCGACCGCTTTTTCCGGCTCGAGGTGGCGCCACTTCGACAGCGGCTTGACGGCGATGCCGTCCTGGACCTGGGTTTGCTCCGTGGCGGCCGGGCCGGACTCCGGCGCTTCCTTGGCGCGGTCACAGGCAGCCAGGGCGCACAGCGCGGCAACGGCGGCGAAGCGCTTGAGTTTGATCATTGCTGGTTCCATGGTGCTATTTTTGACAACGCATCATCGCAGAAATCGGGCGGAGGCAGCACACGCGATCACGCCAGGCGGCGCTCCTTCTTGCGCAGCCTGAAGACGGCCAGGCTGCCGCGCAGGTTGGGCAGGAACGAGACCGGGCGCCCGCCTTCGGCCAGGGCGACGCGCTCGAGCACTTCGAGTCCGCATTCGGCGGCCAGTTCCTCGAAGTCGTAGATGGTGGCGCAGCGCACGTTGGGCGTGTCGTACCACTGGTACGGCAGTGCTTTCGACACCGGCATGCGCCCGCGCGCGAGCGCCACGCGGTGCGGCCAGTAGGCGAAATTGGGAAACGAGACGATCGCCTCGGCGCCAACGCGCACGATATCGCGCAGCAGCGCTTCGACGTGCTGCATCATCTGCAGCGACGACAGGCACAGCACGGTGTCGAACGAATTGTCGCCGAAGATGGCCAGGCCCTTCTCCATGTCCTGCTGGATGACGTTGATGCCGCGCCGGGCCGATTCGAGCAGCTTGTCGTCGGCGATCTCGATGCCGTAACCGGTGCAGCCCTTGTCGCTCTGCAGGTAGCTCAGCATGGCGCCGTCGCCGCAGCCGACGTCGAGCACGTGGGCGCCGCCCGGCACCCAGTGGGCGATGAAGGCGAGGTCCGGACGCGCGCTGGACAGTTCCTGGAAATTCATGCGTGCTCCGTCGTCGTCGATTGGTTGGTCACGTCCCAGATGCGCTGGTACCACGCGCGCACCATGTTCAGGTAGCGCGGGTCGTCGAGCAGGAAAGCGTCGTGGCCGTGCGGCGCGTCGATCTCGGCGTAGGTCACGCGGCGGCGGTTGCACACCAGCGCCTGCACGATCTCGCGCGAGCGTTCCGGGGAAAAGCGCCAGTCGGTGGTAAACGAGGCGACGAAGAACTCCGCTTCGGTGTCCTCCAGCGCGCGCGTCAGGTCGCCATTGAAGCCGCGTGCCGGATCGAAGTAGTCGAGCGCCTTGGTGATCAGCAGGTAGGTATTGGCGTCGAAGTATTCGGAGAACTTGTCGCCCTGGTAGCGCAGGTAGGATTCGATCTCGAAGTCGATGCCGAAGTCGAATTTGTAATCGTTGCTTTCGGCGGCGTTGCGCAGCTTGCGGCCGAATTTTTCCGCCATGTCGTCGTCGGACAGGTAGGTGATGTGGCCAACCATGCGCGCCACCCGCAGGCCGTTTTTCGGCACCACGCCGTGGGCGTAGAAGTCGCCGCCGCGGTAGTCGGGGTCGGAAAGGATAGCCTGGCGGGCGACGTCGTTGAAGGCGATGTTCTGCGCCGACAGCTTCGGCGTCGAGGCGATGACGACGCAATGGCGCAGGCGCTTCGGGTACATGATCGACCAGGCCAGCGCCTGCATGCCGCCGAGCGAACCGCCCATCACGGCGGCAAACTGCTCGATGCCAAGGACGTCGGCCAGGCGCGCCTGCGCGGCGACCCAGTCTTCCACCGTCACCACCGGGAACGACGCGCCGTAGGGCTTGCCGGTGGCGGGATTGTCGTGCATCGGGCCGGTCGAGCCGAAGCAGGAGCCGAGGTTGTTGACGCCGATGACGAAGAAGCGGTCGGTGTCGAGCGGCTTGCCGGGGCCGACCATGTTGTCCCACCAGCCGACTTTTTTGGGGTCGTCGGCGTACACGCCGGCGACGTGATGCGAAGCGTTGAGGGCGTGGCACACCAGCACCGCGTTCGACTTGTCGGCATTGAGGCTGCCGTAGGTTTCGTACATGAGCGTGTAGCCGGCCAGCTGCGCACCGCTTTGCAGGCGCAGTGGTTCGGCGAAGTGCATCGCTAGCGGGGAGACTATTCCAATGGATGCCATGAGACTCTACAGAAGTTAAATTGGGGCGCCGACTGACACCGGGGTCAGACCCCTAACTGAAAAACCGGGGTCTGACCCCTACCCTAGCCGTTCGACGGCTTCGGCGATTTCGGCAGGCTCCATGCAGCGCAGGATCTTGCGGGTCTGCGGCGTGATCCTGGTCAGGTCGCTGCCGAGGATCTCCTGCTTGACCGCCAGCAGCTGCGCCGGGTGCATCGAGAATTCGCGCAGGCCCATGCCCAGCAGCAGGCGAGTGAGCTTGACGTCGCCGGCCATCTCGCCGCACACGGCAACGTCGATGCCGGCCTTCTGGCCGGCGGCAATCGTCATCGCGATCAGCTGCAGGATCGCCGGATGCAGCGGATTGTACAGGTGCGCCACCTCGTAATCGACGCGGTCGATCGCCAGCGTGTACTGGATCAGGTCATTGGTACCGATCGACAGGAAATTCATGCGCCGCACGAACATCGGCAGCGCCAGCGCGGCGGCCGGGATTTCGATCATGGCGCCGACGTCGACCTTGTCGTCGAACTTGTGGCCGGCTTCGCGCAGCTGCGCCTTGGCCTGCTCGATCATCGCCAGCGACTGGTCGATCTCGAACGCGTGCGCCAGCATCGGGATCAGCAGGCGCACCTTGCCGTAGGCGGAGGCGCGCAGGATCGCGCGCAGCTGGGTGAGGAACAGCTGCGGCTCGGCCAGGCAGTAGCGGATCGCGCGCAGGCCGAGCGCCGGATTGAGTGCGGTGTGCTCGGTCTGGTCGAGCGGCTTGTCGGCGCCGATGTCGAGGGTGCGGATAGTGACCGGCCGGCCCTTCATCGCCACCACCGCCTTGCGGTACTGCTCGAACTGTTCGTCCTCGCTCGGAATCCGGTGCGCATGGCCGGCGCGGCCCATGAACAGGAACTCGGAGCGGAACAGGCCAACGCCGGCGGCGCCCTGTTCGAGCGCGCCGGGGCAGTCGTCGGGCAGCTCGATGTTGGCCAGCAGCGTGATCGGCGTGCCGTCAAGCGTGATGGCCGGCGTTTTCTTCAGCTTGAGGAGCTTCTTGCGCGCCTTTTGCAAGCTGACCTGGCGCGCACGGTACTGCTCGAGCACCAGCGGACTCGGATTGGCGATGACGACGCCGGCGTCGCCGTCGATGATGACCCAGTCGTCCAGCTCGATCAGCTGCGACGCCTGCGACATGCCGACGACGGCCGGGATGTCGAGGCTGCGGGCGACGATCGCGGTGTGCGAGTTCTGGCCGCCGACGTCGGTGACGAAGCCGATGAAGGAGCGGTCGCGGAACTGCAGCATGTCGGCCGGCGAGATGTCGTGGGCGACGACGATCATCTGCGGCTGGTAGGCGTCGGTCGTCACCGGCGCCGGCTGCAGCTGGGCGGTCCCCATCAGCACCTTCAGCACGCGCTCGGCGACCTGCTGAATATCGGCCTTGCGCTCGCGCAGGTACTCGTCTTCGATCTCGTCGAACTGCGCCGACAGCTCGTCGATCTGGGTCACCAGCGCCCACTCGGCGTTGTAATGGCGCGAGCGGATGATGTCGAGCGGCGCTTCGGAGATCAAGGGGTCCGACAGGATCAGCGCATGGACGTCGATGAAGGCGCCCAGTTCGGTAGGGGCGTCGCGCGGCAGGTCGGTCCACAGCGCCTGCAGCCCGCGGTGCACTTCGGCGATCGCATCCTGCAGCCGCTTGACTTCGGCTTCGAGCTGCTCCTCCGGTACCAGGTAGTGCTTGACGTCGAGCGCGGCGGGCGTGAGCAGGTGAGCGCGGCCGATCGCGATGCCGCGGGAGACAGGAATTCCGTGAAGCGTAAACGATGCCATCGATGGTCCTGAATTGGAATGGCGCGCGCTATACACCTGGCTTACTCGCCTTCGCCGAACTTGTCGGCGATCAGGCCAGTGAGCGCGGCCAGCGCGGCCGCCTGGTCGGCCCCGTCGGCTTCCAGGGTGACCTTGGCGCCCTTGCCGGCGGCGAGCATCATGACGCCCATGATCGACTTGGCGTTGATGCGCCGGCCGTTACGGGTGAGCCAGATCTCGCTCTGGAACTTGGCGGCGAGCTGGGTGAATTTGGCGGAGGCGCGCGCGTGCAGACCCAGCTTGTTGATAATTTCTAGTTCTTGTTGAATCATGTTTTATCGTCTCAATCACACAGAACTACACTCACAAAGGAAGGAAGGCCGCGCGGCGGCCGTCCCTATTCCGGGCCGACGCGGATCCGGTTGTCGACCCTGACTGCGCCGCTCTGGGCGCCGGCCAGCGCCATCTCGACCACCACGTCGAGCGTGTCGCGGCGGTAGGTGATCGCGCGCAGCAGCATCGGCAGGCTGATGCCGGCGATGACTTCGACCTGGCCGGGCAGCGCCAGCGAATTGCAGCAGTTCGACGGCGTGCCGCCCTTGATGTCGGTGATGACCAGCACGCCGCTGCCGTCGTCGATGCGGGCGACGGCTTCGCGCGCCAGCTCGTGCACCTCGGCGGTGTCCTGGTCGGCCGCCACGTCGATCGCCTCGAAGCGCTCGGTGGGGCCGCGAAACACGTGGGCGACCGCCTCGATGAACGCCTTGCCGAGCGGCGCGTGGGTTAACAACAAAATGCCGACCATATCAACCTTGTCCTGCTGCTTGTCCGACGCGGCGCTCGAGCGCCTCGATGAACATCGCCGCCACGTCGAAGCCGGCCTGGTCGGTGATTTCCTGGAAACAGGTCGGGCTCGTTACGTTCACTTCCGTCAAGAATTCCCCAATAACATCTAATCCTACCAGCAACAGGCCACGGGCGGCCAGCAAAGGGCCGAGCGCCTCGGCGATTTCGCGGTCGCGCCCGGTCAGTGGCTGGGCGCGGCCGATGCCGCCGGCGGCCAGGTTGCCGCGCACTTCGTCGCCCTGCGGGATGCGCGCCAGCGCGAACGGCACCGGTTTGCCGTCGATGACGAGGATGCGCTTGTCGCCGTGCACGATGGCGGGAATGAACTTCTGGGCCATGATGGTGCGCGTGCCCAGCTCGGTGAGCGTTTCGATGACCGAGCCCAAATTCATGCCGTCGTCCTTGATGCGGAAGATGCCGGCGCCGCCCATGCCGTCGAGCGGCTTGAAGATGACGTCGCCATGCTGGGCATGGAATGCGCGCAGGCGCGCCAGGTCGGACGACACCAGGGTCGGGGAAGTGAACTGGGGGAACTGCAGGATAGCCAGCTTTTCGTTGTGGTCGCGGATGGCGGACGGCTTGTTGAACACGCGTGCGCCCTGCGCTTCGGCGATGTCGAGCAGCTGGGTGCCGTAGACGTATTCCATGTCGAACGGCGGGTCCTTGCGCTCGAGGACGGCGTCGAATTCGGACAGGCGCGTCGTTTGCTGGGCGCCAAGGCGGTACCACTCGTCAGGCTCGCCCGTGAGGGTGACTTCGGTGACGTCGGCGGTGACGATGCCGTCTTCGAGCGCCATGTGGCGCTGTTCGAAGGCGAAAATGCGATGGCCGCGCCTGACCGCTTCGCGCATCATGGCGAAGGTGGAATCCTTGTAGATCTTGAATCCGGACAGCGGATCGGCGAGGAATGCGATTTTCATGGGAAATTCCGATCAGGCTAATGGTTCGATTTTAGCCGGAAACGGGGATTTCCGCCGGGGATGGCAGAGATGGCAGGGTCCGACCCCGGTGTTGCCGGCGCCACCTACACCGGGGACTCGGCGTCTCCGTCAGAGCCTTTAAAAGAAAAATCGGGTCTGCCCCCTTAATACACTTCCGGGTTGGGGTCGGTGCGCTCCATCTCGAGCGAGGCGGCCAGCAGCCCCAGCCGGGCTACCACGCCGTAGACGTAGAAACGGTTCGGCGCGGCCGTGCCGGGCTTGGCCTTCAGGTCCGGCACCGCGTGCTGCTGGGCAAACGCGAGCGGCACGAACTGCGAGCCGGGGGCATTCAGGTTCTGGTCGACGCCGCGCTCGGCATGCACGCGGTAAAAGCCGCCGACGACGTAGCGGTCGATCATGTAGACCACCGGCTCGGCCACCGCGCCGTTGATGCTCTCGAACGTCGGCACGCCTTCCTGGATGATGACGTCGCTGACGGCCACGCCGTCCTTGATGACCGACATGCGCGCGCGCTGGTTGCGGTTCAGGTCCTTCAGCTCGTTGGCGTCCTTTACCGTCAGGATGCCCATGCCGTAGGTGCCGGCGTCGGGCTTGACGATGACGAACGGCTTCTGGTCCTTGATGCCGTATTCCTTGTATTTCTTGCGGATCTTGGCCAGCAACATGCTGACGTTGTCGGCCAGGCACTCGGAGCCGTTGTCGTCCTCGAAGTTCACTTCGCCGCACTTGGCGTGGAACGGGTTGACCATCCACGGATCGAAATCGATCAGCTTGCCGAACTTCTTGGCCACTTCGTCATAGGCGGCCAGGTGGTTGCTCTTGCGACGGATGGCCCAGCCGGCATGCACAGGCGGCAGCAGCGACTGCTCGTGAATGTTTTCCAGGATAGACGGGATGCCGGCCGACAGGTCGTTGTTGAGCAAGATGGTGCAAGGATCGAAGTCGACCAGGCCGACGCGGCGGCCGTTGGCCGAGCGCACCAGCGGCTCGACGACCAGCATGTTCCCGTCGGGAAGCGCCAGCGGCGTCGGCTGGGTGATTTCCGGCGACAGCGAACCGAGCCGCACGTGCAGGCCGGTCTGGCGGAAGATCTGCATCAGGCGCTGGACGTTTTGCAGGTAGTGCGGGTTGCGCGTGTTGGTTTCGGGGATCAGCAGCAGGTTGCGGGCGTCGGGACAATACTTGTCGATCGCGGCCATGGCGGCCTGCACCGACAGCGGCAACATCTCGGTAGCAAGATTGTTGAAACCACCAGGGAACAGGTTGGTGTCGACCGGCGCCAGCTTGTAGCCGGCGTTGCGCAGGTCGACCGAGCAGTAGAACGGCGGCGTGTGCTCCTGCCATTCCATGCGGAACCAGCGTTCGATGGCCGGCGTGGCCTCGAGGATTTTCTTCTCTAGGTCGAGCAGCGGGCCAGTCAGGGCCGTGACGAGGTGGGGAACCATGAATGACGTCCTTCAGACTTCTGAGTATGGTGAAAACCGTAAATCGGGGCGAAACGAGCAATTTAAAGGAGCGCCAATGCAAAAAGCGCCCCACAGGGCGCCTGAAGGCCCGCTTGCGCGGCCCAGAAAGCTCAGATGGATCAGGCGTGGTAGGCGGATTCGCCGTGACTCGTGATGTCGAGCCCTTCCCGTTCCTCTTCTTCCGGTACGCGCAGGCCGACCACCAGGTCAACGAGCTTATAGGCAATCACCGACACGACTGCCGACCAGATGATGGTGGTGCCGACCGCCTGCACCTGGATCCATACCTGGTTGCCAATCGAATAAGCATCGGCCGACATCTTGTTGGTGGTGTAGTCGAAAATGCCCTGACCACCCAGTTGTGGCGCAGCGAACACGCCCGTCAGCAGCGCACCGAGAATACCACCAACACCGTGCACGCCGAACACATCGAGCGAGTCGTCGGCGCCGATCATGCGCTTCAGGCCATTCACGCCCCACAGGCAGATGATACCAGCGAGCAGGCCAATGACCAAGGCGCCCATCGGACCGACGAAGCCGCAGGCCGGGGTGACGGCCACCAGGCCTGCAACCGCGCCTGACGCGCCGCCCAGCATCGACGGCTTGCCTTTGGTGATCCATTCGCCAAATACCCACGAGATGGTGGCGCAGGCGGTAGCGAGCAAGGTGTTGATGAAGGCCAGCGCGGCGACGTCGCCCGCTTCCAGTGCCGAGCCGGCGTTGAAGCCGAACCAGCCCACCCACAGCAGCGAGGCGCCGATCATCGTCATCGTCAGGGAGTGCGGCGCCATCGATTCACGGCCGTAGCCGACGCGCTTGCCGATCATGATGGCGCCGACCAGGCCAGCGACAGCGGCGTTGATGTGGACCACGGTGCCGCCGGCAAAGTCGAGCGCGCCCTTCTGCCACAGCCAGCCGGCCTTGGCCGATTCGGTTGCCAGGGTTGCGGCGTCCTTGATGGCATCCGGACCGGTCCAGAACCAGACCATGTGGGCGACCGGCAAGTAACCGAAGGTAAACCACAGCACGATGAACAACAGCACGGCGGTGAACTTGGCCCGCTCGGCGAAGGCGCCGACGATCAGCGCGCAGGTAATTGCCGCAAAGGTGCCCTGGAAGGCGACGAAGACGAACTCGGGAATGACGACGCCCTTGCTGAAGGTGGCCGCCGAGGAGAACGTTGCCGTCGCCGGATTCCAGATGCCGGACAGGAATGCGCGGTCGAACTTGCCGATGAAGGCGCTGCCTTCGGTAAAGGCGAGCGAGTAACCGTACAGGCACCACAGGACGATGATGACGGAGAAGATCATGAATACCTGCAGCAGCACCGACAGCATGTTCTTCGAACGCACGAGGCCGCCGTAGAACAGCGCCAGGCCAGGGATCGACATCATGATGACGAGGATGGTGGCGATGAACATCCAGCTCACGTCACCCTTGTTGGCGACGGGCGCGGCCGGCGCGGCGGCCGGTGCGGCTTCGGCGGCGACGACCGGCACTGCCACTGGCGCGGCCGCAGGCGGCGCGTCAACCGGCGTGACAGCGACGGCAGGCGCGGCGGCGGTGGCGGGCTGGGTGTCGGCCTGCGCCAGTATGGTCGGCGCTGCATGGTCGGCGCCCTGGTGACTGGCCGCCTCATGCGCGCTGGCACTGATGGCGCCGCTCATGGCGACGACCACGGCTACCCCGGACAACCACTTTGTTATATTTTTATGCATCTGGATTCCCCCTAAAGTGCTTCGTTGCCGGTCTCGCCGGTACGAATGCGGACGACCTGCTCGAGGTTGTACACGAAGATTTTGCCGTCGCCGATCTTGCCGGTGCGGGCCGCTTTTTCAATCGTTTCGATCGCCTGCTCGACGATGGCGTCGTCGACGGCGGCCTCGATCTTGGTCTTCGGCAGGAAGTCGACGACATACTCGGCGCCGCGGTACAGCTCGGTGTGCCCCTTCTGGCGGCCGAAGCCCTTGACCTCGGTGACGGTGATGCCCTGCACGTTAATTGCCGACAGCGCTTCGCGCACCTCGTCGAGCTTGAACGGTTTGATGATGGCGGTGATCAGTTTCATACTAGTCCCCTTAGAAAGTTTTCGACACGGTCAGCACGGCAGCGGTCTTGCCGAGGTTCTTGCCGGCCGGGCTGACGTAGGCGCGGGTGTCGGCGTTGATGAGCGCCAGCGACACGGAAGCGAAGCCGACGTCCTTGGTCAGGCCGATCTTGTAGTCGGTGTACGAATAGACGCCGTTGTTCTTGACGTTCTGGCGCCCGGCGTGCAGGTTCAGCACCAGGCCGGTGGCCACTTCGAAGTTGGCGCCGATGTCGAGGTAGCCGCTGTTCTTGCTGTTGGAGGTGCCGAACAGGTTCGTCGTCGAGTGCGAATACTTGATGTAGCCGGGACCGTAGCCGACCTGGCCGTACAGTTCGAAGGTATTGGCGCTGGTTGGCAGGCCGTTCGACGGGTAGGCGTAGTAGAGGCCGCCGACGTCGTAGCTGATGCCCGGCGCGATCTCGCCGCGCTTGCCGCCGTAGATATCCCATTCGATATCGCCGTCGCCGCCGGCATCCTTGGTCCACTTGATGGTCGACGCCCAGGTGCCAAGGTAAAAGCCGGTCGGGTTGTTGACGTAGTCGGCGCCGGCGGACACGGCCGGCTTGAGGCGCGACTGCGATACACCGCGATAGCGGTAATCGGAAGTGATGGCGGCGTTGAACGTCACTTCGTCGGCCGGCTTGGCATCCTCGGCGTGGGCGTTGGCGGCAGCCAGCGAGGCCAGGGCAAGAGTGATCGCTGCGGCAAATTTCGACTGGTTCATCAAGTTTTTCATGGCGATTCCCTATTAATTGAACGGATATGGCGGATGCGGTTTAGAATTTGGCTTGCATAACTGCGATGGTCACCTTTCCATTAGCAGAATGCGTGCCAGCGTAAATTTGCCCGACGGCGCTTGATTTTTTGCTGTGCCGACCCAATTTCGTTACAAATCAACAGTAGTAATTGTGCAGTGCACGATCCGCGCAGGCGTGCGCACCGAATTAAGGCTGCGACGCACTAAGACGGTGCATGCACCAGCGCTCTCACCAGGAACAGACCATGGACATGAACACCTTCTTCAACGACTTGCAGAGCAAGATCAACCAGGCGATCGAAAAATCGCCGGCCAAGGACATCGAAAAGAACGTCAAGGCGATGATGACCCAGGGCTTTTCCAAGCTTGATCTGGTGACGCGCGAGGAGTTCGACATCCAGGCGCAGGTGCTGGCGAAGACGCGCGCGAAGCTCGAGGAGCTGGAGACGCGCATGACGTTGCTGGAAGCGCGGGTTGCGTCGCAGCCGATCATCATGAAATCGAGCGCGGCGGGTGACGCACCAGTTTGATCCAATGATTGCACCACTGCTCGCCTGAACGCCGTTCAGCGCTTCCCGACGCGTGCTACTTTGCGCCAATCGGGTGGCAGTCGGCCTGCGCGAACGAGAATAGAAGATCTATCGTCCTGTTATAAGGAGAAGATCATGAGCGAGCAGGAAAACATTCAGCTGGTACAGCAGTGCTACGACGCATTCGTCAACGGCGACATCGACAAGCTGCTGTCGATGATGGCGCAAGACATCGCCTGGGAATTGCCACAGGTCGATGGAGTTCCGTTCACTGGCAAGCGGCGCGGCCGCCAGGCCGTCGCCGAGTTCTTCGGCATCATGAGCGCTCTGCAGGAAGCGCGCGAATTTCGTCCGATGGAGTTCACCGCGCAAGAGGACCGTGTTGTGGTGACTGGGCACTATAAGTGGGCCATCAAGGCCACGCAAGAGTACCTGCGTTCCGACTTCTGCCACATCTTCCATATCGCCAACGGCGAAGTCCTCAAGTTCACCGAGTTCAACGACACGCACAAGGCGGCGGTGGCCTACCAGCTCTGCTTTGGCGCGATGCAAAGCGTGCCGGGCGCCACTGCCGATAACGCCACTCCAGGATTGCGCTAGGCATCGCCGTACCGCCGGCGCGCACGTATGTCCTCTCTCAAGCGCCGGCCCTTCAGTCCCCCTACACTTTGGCAACCCCCGACGATCAGCCAGAGGAATCCATGAGTTTAGCCGTCCTGAGAAGTCGCGCCCTGGCGGGCATGGATGCGCCGGCCGTCAGCGTCGAGGTGCATCTTGCCAACGGCCTGCCGAAATTCTTGATGGTTGGGTTGCCGGAGACTGAGGTGCGCGAGTCGCAGGAACGCGTGCGCGCCGCGCTGCATAATGCCGGCTTCGATATTCCCAACCGGCGCGTCACGATCAACCTTGCGCCGGCCGACTTGCCGAAGGAGTCGGGACGCTTCGACCTGCCGATCGCGCTCGGCATCCTGGCCGCGTCCGGTCAGATTCCCGGCCTCGACCTCGACAAGTACGAGTTTGCCGGTGAGCTGTCGCTGTCGGGTCTGCTGCGACCCATCCGCGGCGCCCTGGCGATGACGTTCGCGATGCACCGCTCGCGCGACCGCGCCGCCCGTGCCTTCATCCTGCCGCTGTCCAATGCCGAGGAAGCCGCACTGATGGGCGAAGCGGAGATCTATCCGGCGGAGACGCTATTGCAAGTGTGCGCTCACTTTGCCGCCGCGGACCCAGCGAGCCGGCTGCAGCGGCATCGCAACAAGCCGCTTGGCGAGCCGCCCTGTTACCTCGACTTTTCCGACGTAAAGGGACAGCAGCACGCCAAACGTGCGATGGAAGTGGCCGCCGCCGGCTCGCACAGCTTGCTGCTGGTCGGTCCGCCCGGCGCCGGCAAGACGATGCTCGCGTCGCGCTTCGTCGGCCTGTTGCCGCCGATGACAGACGAGGAGGCGCTGGAGTCGGCGGCGGTGCAGTCGCTGACGCGCGGCTTCAGCGCGGCCAACTGGAAAGTGCGGCCATACCGCAGTCCGCATCACACCTCGTCCGGGGTGGCGCTGGTGGGCGGAGGCAATCTGCCGCGGCCGGGCGAAATTTCGCTGGCACACTGCGGCGTGCTGTTCCTCGACGAACTGCCGGAATTCGACCGGCGCGTGCTGGAGGTGCTGCGCCAGCCGATGGAGTCGGGCAACATCACCATTTCGCGCGCGGCGCATCAGGCTGACTTTCCGGCGCGGTTCCAGCTGATCGCGGCGATGAACCCGTGTCCATGCGGCTATCTCGGCCACCCGTCGGGCAAGTGCCATTGCAGCAGCGAGGCGATCGCGCGCTACCAGGACCGGATCTCGGGGCCGCTGCTCGACCGCATCGACATGCAGATCGAAGTGGGAGCGATGGCGCCGGACACGATGAGCGCCGGCGCCGACGGCGAGCCGAGCGCCACCATCGCGGCGCGCGTGGCGCATGCCTTCGTGTTGCAGCAGCAGCGCCAGGACAAGTCGAACCAGCGCCTGACGACGCGCGAGATCGATCAGCATTGCAAGCTCGACGGCGAAGGCGACAAGCTGCTGCGCACCACGATGCTGCATCTGCACTGGTCGGCGCGGGCGTATCACCGCGTGCTGAAGGTGGCGCGCACCATTGCGGACCTGGCCGGCACGCAGCGCATCTCGGCGGCGCACGTGGCTGAGGCGATTCAGTACCGGCGCAGCTTGCGGGAGCGGTAAGGACCTACGGCAATGCCTCGACCGATCGAAGCTACTTTATCTGAACTGGCGGCTGCTTGTTGTCGGCATAGCTGGTCGCAGGATCCCTGCCTGACGGTCGTTTCTAGAATACAATTCGAAAAACCCTTTCTTGTTGTGTTGCCCGAAAGTCCTTTGCCGACGCCAGACACTTCCGTAGGTCGACAACGCTCCTACGCGCCGCTTTGAAACCGTCTAGTCCATTCATGAGATCGGACTACTTCGTCGAAAGAAATCCATGAGTGCTACTCCGATCAATCTCTCCACCCTTGCACAACTGATTGCAAGTAATGCCTCGGCCGACAACTATAGGTTCTATATCGTTCTCGCAGCACTATTACTTATCTGCATGGCGGCGGGCGCTGTTGTGTCGAGCTTTTTTAAGGAGCAAGGAAAACAGATTGCGACTAATGCCGCTTTTCAAACGACGTTATGCCAGCTTCTTGAAGTAACCGCAGAAACTGAAAATGTCAAGGTGCGAATCGCGCATAGCGACTGGACAGAAAAGGAACTGAGGACACTGCGCAGGACGAAGCTGGAAGAGATGGTCACGGCACTTTTCACAGTTTCACGCACAATCGAAACGTATCTATCATCCGCTGAGATTGTCGGCGATATCGACCGCCGCTCGAAAGAGCCGATGTCCATCGTGGAGCAAATTAACACGCTATACTTTCCAGAGTTTGCCAACGAGATGAATGCGCTGGATCAGACTTATTCGGCATTCCAAATGTGGCGCAGGGAGCATCACCACGCCATTAGTATGGCCAATCGTGAGTGGGCGCACGCAGCCGACATGGCGAAGCTAATGACGGCTGCGGTGCCGTTTGTTCAGGCAAGATACGATTCCGCACTTGCCGAATCCCAGCGACTGGTGGATGCATTGAAAGAAAAGCAGCAAGCCATGCCAGCCGAATTTTCGCCGATGTATAAGCCGCTCCATCAAGCTATCGTGCAGCTAACCGCTGTCGCTGCCACATTAATGGCTGAATTAATCAAGCCGGTCCAATACAATCACGAAGCCCGGTGCCCCCTGTGAGTTTCGGTAGCGAGAACTCCGACTGTTCACCTAATTGCAGCGGGAAACGATGAATGCTTTTCGTACGCCACCTTGCAGGCAGCGACGTTCGCTAGCGGCCTCGCCAAAAGGCAGCCGTGAGGTAGCGCGGCAACACCGCTCCTGCTACCATCTGGCCATGCGACTTTCCCTGATCAAATCAATACTGATGCCCGTGCTCGCCGCCAGCCTGCTGGCCGCCTGCTCCCCTACCTACAACTGGCGCGATTACAGCAGCCAGGACGCGCCGTTTCGCGCGATGTTCCCCGACAAGCCCGACCTCCACAAGCGCAAGATCGACATCAACGGCCTGCCCGTCGAGATGACCATGACGGCGGTCGATATCGACGGCACGACGTTCGCCGTCGGCAGCGCGCAAGCACCGGACGCGGCCAAGGCGCAGGCAGCACTCGATGCGATGAAGACTGCGCTGGTGCGCAATATTGGCGCCACCATCACCAAGGAAAAAGTGTCGACAGCGGCGTCCGCGGGACCGGCCGGCAACTCGCAGCGCGCATCGATCGATATCGAGGCAACCGGCATCCGCAACGGCACGCCGATGAAGCTGGTCGGCCATTTCGAGGCGCGCGACAATCGCTTTTACCAGGTGATCGTGATGGGCAAGGAAAAGGCCATGTCGCCCGAACATGTCGACCAGTTCATGTCGTCGTTCAAGTTGCTCTGAACCTCGGCGACGTCGCCGCCACTCGCGCGGCGCCGTGCTTCCCTCTTTTCGAATCGGATCTCCTGATGACCAATGAAGTCCGCGCCGCGCTGCAGCTGACTGCGCTTACCAAGCACTTCGGCCGGCCCGCCGTCGACCAGCTCAACCTGACGGTGCGGCGCGGCGAACTGTATGCGCTGCTGGGGCCGAACGGCGCCGGCAAGACCACCACCTTGCGCATGGTCGCGGGCCTGCTCGCGCCGGACGCGGGCAAGGTCGAAGTATTCGGCATTGACCTGGCGGCCAATCCTGCCGGCGCCAAGCAGGCCATGGCGTACCTGCCGGACGACCTGATGCTGTATGCCAAACTCAAGCCGACCGAGTACCTCGAGTTCATCGCCGGCCTGTGGGGCATTGGCGCGGCGGAGGCCGAACCGCGCGCGCGCAAGCTGCTCGATTGGCTCGACCTGACCAAGCACGCCCATGAGCTGACCGAAGGGTTTTCGCGCGGAATGAAGCAAAAGCTCGCGCTGGCCGGCGCCCTGATCCACGAACCGCAGCTGCTGATCCTCGACGAGCCGCTCACCGGCCTCGACGCCGCGGCCGCGCGCCAGGTCAAGGACTTGCTGGTCGATCACGTCAACGGCGGCGGCACCGTGATCCTGACTACCCACATCCTTGAAGTGGCGGAGCGGCTGGCGCAGCGCATCGGCATCATCGAGCACGGCCGCCTGATCGCCGAAGGAACGCTGGACGAACTGCGCAGCCAGGCCGGCGGGGCAACGTTGGAGGATGTCTTCCTGCAACTGACGGGGCAGTCTTGAAGGCGCCCGCCGGCAGCGCGCTCTGGCTGCTCAAGCATGAAGTGCGCATGCTGTTTTTCAATTCCGGCTACGGCTCCAAAAAAGGCGCGGCCACGCGCGGCCTGAGCAAGAAGGCGATCGCATTGTGGGCGGTCATCACGCTGGCGATCCACGCGGCCGCTTACTTCATGCTGAGCAAACTGCCGGACGGCACGATGCAGATTCCGCACCTGCTGATCATGGGCCTCACCGGCGTGTACGCAGCGCTGGCGAGCCTGATGCTGGCGCAAGGCCTGAAGGCAAGCGTCGAGGTGTTGTTCGAACGCGGCGACATGGATCTGCTGCTGTCGTCGCCGTTGTCGTCGCGCGGCATCTTGATCGTGCGGCTGGCCGGCATCGTCATCGGCATTGCCGGCGTGTTCCTGTTTTTCCTGACGCCGTTCGCGCACATCGGGCTGCTGCTGGGCCACTACCGCTGGCTCGGCATCTACCCGGTCGTGCTCGCTACCGCAACGGTGGCGGCCTCGCTGTCGATGCTGGGGACGCTAGGCTTGGTACGGCTGTTCGGCGTGCGCCGCACGCGCGTTGTTGCGCAGGTGCTCGGTGCGTTGTCGGGCGCGATGTTCTTTTTGTTGTCGCAGGTGTTCGCCAACAGCTCGGGGGGCTTTCGCGCCAAGGTCGGCGCCTGGTTTGCGCCGATGCTCGCGCCAGGCGCCACCTTCGGCCCTGACAGCCAGGTCTGGTTGCCGGGCCAGGCAGTCCTCGGTGACCCGCGCGCACTGCTGGCGTTCAGCCTCGTCGCCATCGCCATGTTCGCACTGACGGTGCGCTTCACGCATCGCTTCTTCGTGCACGGGGTGCAGCAGGCAGTGAGCCTGGTGCGTGCGGCGGCGGCGCCGGCCGGCGGCCAGCGGTACCAGTTCGGCCGCAGCTTGACGCACGTCATCATTGTCAAGGAATGGCGCCTGATCGCGCGCGACCCGCAACTGATCTCGCAGGTGATGCTGCAGCTGCTGTACATGCTGCCGCTATTTTTCGTGCTGATATTTAAGGGCGGCACGCAGGTGGCCGGTATCGCCGCGGGACTGACCTTCCTGGCCGGCTCGCTGACGGCGGCGCTGGCCTGGGTCATCATGTCGGCCGAGGATGCGCCGGACCTGCTGCACGCGTCACCGTCGAGCATGCACACGATCCGGCGTGCCAAGCTTGCGGCCGTCACCATGCCGGCGCTCGCGCTGGTGAGCGTGCCGATGCTGTGGGTGCTGGCGCGCGATCCGCGCGCGGCCATGCTGATGTGCGCCACCGTGGTCGCTTCGGTGACAACATCGGCGCTGATCGCCATGTGGTGCGGCCGGCCGGCAGCGCGGGGCGACTTCAAGAAGCGCTCCAAGGGAAATTTGCTGAGCAACACGCTCGAGACGCTCAACGGCTTTGCCTGGTCCGGACTGACCTACCTGTTGCTGATGGCCGGCGGCGAAACACGCTTCCCCGGTTGGATGCTGCTGGTCGCCGCTTTGCTGTTTGCCGCAACGATCGCCCTCTTGCTGGCAGCCTGGATCTTGCGCCGGCGTGAAGACTGAGCGTCGCACGCGTGTAAGGTGACCAGAATAGGAAGACGTGTTATCGTTTCGTCATTGCAGCGCACAATCAGAAAGTATCTATGTTAATCACGTTTACCTCCAAAGCAGCAGCCGAAGTCACCATGTACAAAGAGCACGCCAAGCGCATGCTCGACCTGCTCGGCAAGGACGCCAGCCGCGGTGTCATCACAGCCGCAGAAGCGGCTCGCGCCGTCGAAGTGCTGGAGAAAGAGATCGCCGAATCGCGCAAGCATCGGGCGTCCGACGATGTGCAGCGCGACGTCCACGCGCATCATGGCGACCTCAACGAGGACAAAGATCACGAGGGCATGGAAGTGGTCAGTTTCGCGACCCGCGCATACCCATTGCTGGAAATGCTGCGCGCGGCGCGCAACGGCGGTCACGACGTCCTCTGGGGCGTGTAATGACGCAGCTGGTGGCCCTGAAGAGCCACCAGCTCAGTGCAGCCGACGGCACCAGGCTGTTCGTCACTGACTACCTGCTGCCGGCATCGCAGGCGCGCGGCAGTGTCGTGCTGATGCATGGGCTGGGCGAACACGGCGGCCGATACCGGCATCTCGCCGGCTTCTTCAACGAGTGCGGTTTATCGGTGCGTTGCTACGACCACCGGGGGCACGGACGATCGCAAGGCAAGCGCGGCGACGTCATCAATGGCAATCCGATGTTGCAGGATGCCGAAATCATCATCGACGATTTTGCGGCGCGCTTTGCGCAGCCGCCGTTTCTGTTCGGCCATAGCATGGGTGGGCTGTTCGCCGCTCACTTCGCGCTGGCGCACAAGTCGCCACTGCGCGGCCTGATCCTGTCGTCGCCGGCGCTGGCGCTGCGAGTGTCATCGCTGGATTTGAAAATGCTGGCGGTGCTTGAGAAACTGGCGCCCACACTGGCGGTGCCGAGCGGTTTGAAGACTGCATTTCTCTCGCACGACGCTAAAATCGCCGCCGCCTACAAAGCAGATCCGCTGGTGCATGGCAGGATCAGCGCGCGACTGCTGCGCTCGATGCTGTTCTCGGCCGAGTATTGCGCTTTGCATGCCGCAGCGCTGGCGATTCCCACACTGATGCTGGTCGCCGGCGACGATCGCCTCGTCGACCCGGCGGGAAGCAGACGCTTCTTCGCCAAGCTGCCACCAGGCTTGGCGCAGATGCATGTCTACGACGCCATGTACCACGAGATTTTCAATGAGGTCGATACAACGAGGCCGTTTGCCGACCTGAAGGGATGGCTGGAGCACACGGCGCTGGCGCGTCAGCAGCGCTGAGGCGCCAATAAGTTCGCGCTGCGAAGGGGAGTGCTAAGTCGACGGCGCGACGCTGCACATGGCACAGTTGTCGCCGTCCTCGAACGAAATGCGCACAGGCAGGAATCTGGCGATAATGTCGGCGTTGGTGCGGGCGTGCTGCGACACCTTGGCGACCGAATAGCGGCCCGCGCCGGCCAATGCCAACGGCAGCATGATCTGGTCGGCAAGATGCTCGCCGACCGCCGCGTTCGACGCGACGTATCTGCGCGCTTCCCGCAGCGCCGCTTTTGCAACATCTTCCGCCCCGACCTTCTTCTCGCTGAAAGCGACAACAACTTCGGTCGCGTGTTCGTATTCGAGCGTGATCAGCACGGCGTTGCCGGGACCCTGCTCGGCGGGCAGGACGCACTCGCGCAATTGCGGCCCGTCCCATCGCATGGCGGCGCCGATGCATTCGAGCTCGCGCCGTGCAACGCTGGGTGAAACACCGGCGACGATACGTTCGGCATAGCCGGAAACGTACTTTCCACGCGAGATGAGTTCGAGCGGTCGCAATTTACCGCACGGCTTTACCGTTGCGCGCACGACGCCCCCGCCGGCCGGATAGAAGCCGGCACGCAGCATGTCGATGTCGATTTCCGCGCCCATCGCGCGCATCAGCGGGCAGTAGGCACGCTGCAAAAACTGAACCGGCGGCGCCATCGGATTGTGCGTGCCGCCAGTAATACGCACGGTCGACGCGGCGTCGCCATGCAGCAGCGCCGGCAGAATCGTCTGCAGTACAAGCGTGCAGCTGCCCGCGGTGCCAATCGCGAATTCGTAGTCGCCCGATTTGATCGGCCCGGGGACGAAAGTGAGTGCCTGCGAGCCGACTTCGGCGCCGGTCACCGCCGCATCGCTGACGCGCGCCGCAGCCTGCACCGCGACGAGGTGCTGGCGCATCAGGCCAGGCTTGGCGCGTCGCGCGCGGATATTCGCCATCCTGAACGGCTGGCCGCTAATCATCGACAGCGTCAGCGAGGTGCGCAATACCTGTCCGCCGCCCTCCCCTTGCGAGCCATCGATTTCAATTGCGCTCATTCCCATTTTCTTACCCTTTGACGCATACCACCTGCTTAAGGGTATGAACGACTTCCACCAGGTCGCGCTGCGCGTGCAAAACCGCGTCGATATCCTTGTACGCCATCGGAATCTCGTCGATGACATTGGCGTCCTTGCGGCATTCGACGCCCTCGGTTGCGCTAACCTGGTCGGCCAGGGTAAAGCGACGCTTCGCTTCGGTGCGGCTCATGGTGCGCCCGGCGCCATGGCTACAACTTTGAAAGCTGTCTTCGTTTCCCTTGCCGCGGACGATAAAGCTTTTCGCGCCCATCGAGCCCGGAATAATCCCCAATTCGCCGCTGCGCGCCGACACGGCTCCTTTGCGCGTTACCAGCACATCGCGACCGAAGTGGCGTTCTTTCTGCACATAGTTGTGGTGGCATTTGACTGCCTCGACATGGGTCTCGAACGGCTTCGAGATCACCGTGCGCACCGCCGCGATCAGGTTCTGCATCATCACCTCGCGATTGGTGCGGGCGAATTTTTGCGCCCAGCCCACCGCCTCGATGTAATTGTCATAGTGCTGCGTGCCTTCATTCAGGTACGCCAGCTCCTGGTCCGGCAAATTGACGAAGTGCGTACGCATGTCCTGCTTGGCCAGTTCTATAAAGTGCGTGCCGATCGCATTGCCCACGCCGCGCGAGCCGGAGTGCAGCATCAGCCACACAAATCCGACTTCATCGAGACAGACCTCGACAAAGTGGTTACCGCCTCCCAGCGTGCCGAGATGGCGATAGTTATTCGTGTTCTTCAGTTTTGGGCGCCTTCAGGCAAATGGCGTCGAATTCGTCCTTGAGCTGTCCCCACGCCAGGTCGACCGGCGCCGGCGGCGTATTCCATGCGCCTTCGTCACGGCCGCGCTGGCCGCGCGTCTTCGGCGAACTGCCGTGCGGAATGGCGCGCTCGATCGCACTGCGCAGTTTGCCAAGGCTATCGGGCAGGTCATTGGCGGTCAGCGTGGTCTTGGCGGCCATCATGCCGCAACCGATATCGACTCCCACCGCTGCCGGAATCACCGCGCCCGTGGTCGCCACGACACTGCCGATGGTCGAGCCTTTGCCGAGGTGCACGTCCGGCATCACTGCGATGTGCTTGTAGATAAACGGCATGCGCGCGGTATTAGCCAGTTGCTGCCGGGCCGATTCTTCGACCGGAACGCCCTGGGTCCACATCTTGACCGGCTGCGCGCCGGGCGACTGCATGACATCGTAGTTTGCGTTTTTCATCTCAGGTATGTCTCATCGAACTCGCAGATAACAAGGTACCGTAAAATTTCCGCCAAGGCCGCAGCGGAGAAGGTTTTGGCAAGGCAGGCTCCATCACCTGAATCCGCGACTCACACACCACCAGACGAAAAAAAACCCCAGCATTTCTGCTGGGGTTTTTCTCTTATAACTAGCCTGACGATAACCTACTTTCACACTGGTTGCAGCACTATCATCGGCGTAATATCGTTTCACGGTCCTGTTCGGGATGGGAAGGGGTGGTACCGATTTACTATGGTCATCA